>JBFKKS010000211.1:0-4413 GCA_041630955.1 Nevskiales bacterium | reverse complement strand
TCTATGTCAATACGCCGTATGGAATCTGCCTCGCCCATAATGGCAACCTGACCAATACCGCCAAGCTAAAAGAAGAGATATTCCTGACCGACCGGCGTCACCTCAATACCGATTCCGACTCGGAAGTCCTGCTTAACGTATTCGCGCATGAACTGCGTAGTATTGGTGGATTGAGGCTCACTCCGGAAGATATGTTTAATGCAGTCTCTGCAGTCCACGGGCGCTGCCATGGCGCATATGCAGCCGTAGCCCAGGTCAGCGGTTATGGAATTGTGGGCTTCCGCGATCCAAATGGTATACGCCCTGCTGTATACGGTAAGCGGGAAACGGATAAAGGCACCGACTATATGATTGCGTCGGAGAGTGTGGCACTCGATGCACTGGGTTTCGAACGTATTGCGGACATTAAACCGGGCGAGGCTGTTTACATTACGCTTGATGGCGACATTCACGTCAGGCAGTGCGCGGAGAACCCGCATAGCTCTCCATGCATATTCGAATACGTCTATCTGGCCCGTCCTGATTCGATTCTGGATGATGTCTATGTATACAAGGCACGGCTTCGCATGGGTGAATACCTGGCAGAGAAAATCCGCAGGGAATGGCCTGATCATGACATCGATGTGGTCATTCCAATTCCATCCACGAGTCGTACTGCCGCGGTTGAACTGGCCACCAGGCTGGATCTTAAATATCGCGAAGGCTTTATAAAGAATCGCTATATCGGGCGGACCTTCATCATGCCCGGTCAAAAGCAGCGCAAGAAATCAGTCCGGCAAAAGCTCAATCCCATTGATCTGGAATTCCAGGGTAAGAATGTCCTGCTTGTCGATGACTCCATCGTTCGTGGTACCACCTCCAAGGAAATTATCCAGATGGCGCGAGAAGCGGGTGCGCGCAAGGTGTACTTCGCGTCCGCCGCCCCCCCGGTCCGGTACCCCAACGTATATGGCATAGACATGCCAACAGCCGGAGAATTGATTGCGCACGGTCATGATGTGGATGAAATTGCCAAGTTAATCGGTGCTGACCGACTGATTTATCAGGACATCGGTGATCTGATTTCGGCAGTGAGGGCCGGCAATCCCTCTATCCAGGACTTTGACACTTCAGTCTTTACCGGGGATTACGTAACCCATGATGTCGACGAGCATTATCTGCAGCAGTTAGAACTGTTCCGCTCAGATGCCGCAAAAGCAGCAAGACGGGCGCAGGATGACGAAGTCCTGGAATTGCATAACGCCAGTTAACGTGTCGTACTCAATGCGACTTTTCCCATTGCTGTCTAATGCTGACTGATCTCTTCCTGCAGCTTAATACTCTGCCATGGTTCCAGCATGTTGAGTTCGGGCCGATCAGCAAAGCTCTTATCCTTTCTTCATCCGTACTGCTGATTTGGGGGCTGTTAAGAATTCTGCGCCGCAAAAAAAGCGCAAGCAAAGGATTCAGGGCCATGGGCTATGGCATGTTGATTGGTCTTGGTACGCTGGCTTTTCTTCTCGTGGATGCCCAGCTCAATAGGTATCCAATACTGCTGCCAGAACGCGAAATACTGGAGATCAGTTTCAGTCAAAATCAGGCACAGAGCCCTAATGAAGCACCATTCCTGGTTCACATGCGTAGTATCGGTAGCCTTGGTGATGGGACTAAAGTAAATCGCAAGTGGCCGATACAAGGGGGGCAGTGGCGACTGACCGCACGAGTACTGATGGTACCGGGCCTGCCGCCTAGAGCGCGACTGCATCGATTGATTACTCGAAGCGAGACGATGCATGATGCTGATGAACCACAACGAGCTTATGTCTTGAACGACAATGAGTCACCTGATCTGTGGCGTTTTTTACATAAAAGAATTGGTCTCAAGGATGATGTTACGCGAATTACGACAACTGATTTTCTCCCTATACGGGTCGGTGATCGCTACCTCATCGCATTAACGGACAGCGAAATAGGATTGCGTGCGCAAGAGGACGCCGCGCAAATTACGCCCCAATAGTTGCGGAACTTGATTTGACAGTCCATACAGTCGGGCATAGCCTTGTGCGCACAGAGTACGCGCCCATTTGATCCAGCTTGCAGGCGCTTTATAAGTGAAAGCTAAACCGGAATCCGGCCCGCTTAACTCTGTAAGCGGGTTTTTTGTGTCCTATCAATAAGATGCAGTCGGATATTAAATCAGGATATCAATATGAATGATGAATTTGACGAGACCTGGGGACGCGCTACTCTGGGGATAAGGGCTGGCTGGACACCCGGTGCGGAGCGCGAGCACACCACGCCTATCTACATGACTTCCAGTTATGTATTTGAATCTGCAGCCGAAGCCGCAGCACGGTTCAGTGGTGAATTGCCGGGCAATATTTATTCACGATTTACCAATCCCACAGTCCAGGTTTTTGAACGACGCCTGGCTGCACTGGAAGGCGGAGAGCGTTGTGTGGCAACGGCATCTGGAATGGCTGCTGTGCTGGCAACTTGTATTCCGCTGCTCAAATCGGGCGACCATATTCTGTCCTCGCAAACGCTTTTTGGCTCGACCATCAGCCTGTTTGATAACTACCTTAAACCGTTCGGTATCGAAATTAGCTATGTGAATCCATCCGATATGACGGCCTGGGAGAACGGCTTTCAGACAAATACAAAGATGGTATTTGTTGAAACTCCTTCTAATCCTTTAACCGAATTGGTAGATATTGCTGCACTGGCAGAACTATCGAAGGCGAGGGGGGCTTTGCTGGTGGTTGATAATTGCTTCTGCACACCTGTACTGCAACGTCCACTTGAACTGGGTGCGGATATCGTTATCCACTCCAGTACAAAGTACTTGGATGGGCAGGGACGTTGTGTCGGTGGTGCGGTAGTGGGGAGCCAGGAGCTGGTTGGGGAGAAAGTTTTCGGATTTATCCGTACAGCGGGCCCATCCTTGAGTCCGTTTAATGCCTGGGTCTTCCTGAAGTCGCTTGAAACACTCGAGCTGAGAGTGAAAGCACACTGTGCCAATGCTCAAAAGCTGGCAGAGTGGCTGGATGCACAACCCGCAGTGGATCGTGTTTACTACCCGGGACTACCGTCTCATCCCCAGCATGATCTGGCATGTAAACAGCAACTCGGCTTCGGCGGTATCGTTTCGTTCGATATGCACGGCGGTCGTGAGGCGGCCTGGCGGGTTATTGATTCAACCAAAATGCTGTCAATCACCGCCAACCTGGGGGATACACGTACAACCATTACACACCCGGCTACGACCACGCATGGCCGCATCAGTGCGGAGGCACGTGAGCGGGCGGGGATTGGTGAAGGTTTGATTCGTATTTCAACAGGCCTGGAAGATATCGCAGACATCATTGCGGATCTCGAGGCCGGTTTTCAGACTGCCTAGTGCTGAATTGTAACGGTTAATGTTATTCGAGGCGGTTAAATCTGCCCTGTTGGAACAGCAGGCAGGTCAAAAATGCCTGGCTATTGAGCGCATGGCGAAAGAGTTGGCTGATGCGCCCATACCGGACAATAAAGTGCCTGCAGTGATGCAGGGACTGGATACGCCTGGCCGCCCGCCAAGGCCGGCACTGGTCGCACCACGTATGGTGGCCAGGCGTAGCCTTCATACAAGCCAGGGCAGGGCGGCACTCATACATTCGATCGCCCACATCGAGTTCAATGCTATCAATTTGGCACTCGACGCGATTTGGCGATTTCGTGGTCTGCCCGAAGCGTATTATCGCGATTGGTTAAGTGTTGCCGTTGATGAGGCACGACACTTCTGCTGGCTCAAGGCACGCCTGGAATCGTTAGACATGGCGTATGGGGACTTTCCGGCTCATAACGGTTTGTGGGAGGCAGCGCTGAAAACAGCACATGATCCGCTACTACGCATGGCGCTGGTTCCAAGAGTTCTGGAGGCGCGGGGCCTTGATGTAACACCAGGAATGATTGAGCGACTGGAAGCGTGTGGCGATACGGAAACGGCCATCCTACTTACCCGGATACTTGAAGAAGAAGTCGGCCATGTCGCGATAGGCACCCGCTGGTTTCGATATATATGTGCGCAGCGCGGGCTTGATCCAGATAACGCCTTTGTAGCCATAGTCACAGAACATATGCATCCGCTACCCAAAGGGCCATTCAACTTCTCTGGACGGCTCTCCAGTGGCTTTAGCGAAACAGAGATGCGATTCCTCGAACAGTCAGGCTGATATGTTGGGTTCAGCTTAGCTGTTCGGTTCGGCAGCCTTCTGCATCGCAGATCAGCACTGATCCGGCATCCTCATGCCAGTCAGACAAGACAATGCGTTGGGCAGTTTCACCTTCAAGCTCAAATTCGTGGATGGCCGGCCGGTGGGTATGGCCATGAATCATGCGTAATACTTTATGCTCAAGCATGCAGTTCTCAACGGCCTGCTGATTGACATCAAT
>JBFKKS010000210.1:0-4420 GCA_041630955.1 Nevskiales bacterium | reverse complement strand
CACCGGTCGTACAGGTGATCAAGCTTGAACCGCAGAACTATCGCGTACAGGTCAGCAGTCGCGGGGTGGTGCAGGCCCATACCCAGGTGGCGCTGGTCGCCCAGGTGGGCGGCGAGATCCTGCATATCAATCCCGAATTCCGGGATGGGGGTTACTTCGAGGCCAATGAAGTATTGCTGCAGATCGACCCGCGCGATTACGAGCTGGCCGTGACCATGGCCGAGGCTGAACTGGCTCAGGCACGGCAGCGGCTGGCCGAGGAGCAGGCCCGCGCCAACCAGGCGGGGCGTGACTGGGAACGGCTGGGGGGCGGCGATGCGCCCAATGACCTGGCCCTGCGTAAACCGCAGCTGGCCGGTGCCAAGGCGTCATTGGCGGCGGCCGAGGCAGCGCTGGCCCAGGCGCGCCTCAACCTGAAGCGCACCCGCGTCAGCATGCCCTACGACGGGCGCGTGCTGAACAGCAAGGCCGACGTCGGCCAGGTGGTGACCGTGGGTACGCCGCTGGGTGAGGTCTACGCCACCGACAAGGTGGAGGTGCGCCTGCCATTGAGCAACCGGCAACTGGCACGCCTGGCGCTTCCCGAGCAGTATCGCGGCGAGGCAGCAGTTGCCGGGCCGGCCGTGACCCTGTTCGCCGAGATGGGTGAACGGGTCTATACCTGGCAGGGACATATCGCCCGCAGTTCAGGGGCGATTGATGCCAACAGCCGGCAGACCTTCGTGGTGGCACAGGTGAATGACCCATACGCCCGGCGTGAGGATAACGGACCACCGCTGAAAGTGGGGCAGTTCGTGGAGGCACGGATTGATGGCGAGGAACTGACCGACGTGTTTGTGATTCCAAGGGGTGCGCTACGGGGCGAGGATCTGGCCTATGTGCTGGGCGATGACCAGCGACTCGTCGAGCGACGCGTGGATGTGGTCTGGCAGGATGACAACACCATCGTGGTGAGGTCGGGCCTGAAGACCGGCGAGCAACTGGTGACCACCGTGCCCGCCGCTGCTGCACCGGGCATGCAGGTGCGACTGCCCGGCGAGGCGCCGTCAAAGGCTGCTGGTCGTAATGGGACTAAAGCGCCGGCAACGACGGGCGCGGAGAACAAGCAACCGTGATCGCCTGGTTTGCCCGCAATGGCGTAGCAGCCAACCTGCTGATGTTCTTTATCGTCGGCATGGGGCTGTATTCGGTGACCCACCGCATTCCGCTGGAAGTGTTTCCCAACTTCGAACTGGAATACGTAAGCATCAATGTGCCGTATCGCGGCGCCACTCCCGAAGAAGCCGAGGAAGGCGTGGTGCAGCGGGTGGAAGAAGCCATCCACGACCTGGAGGGCATCAAGGAAATCAACTCGATTGCCAGCGAGGGCGCGGCGCGTATCACGGCTGAAATTGATGCCGGCTACGATCCGCGCAACCTGCTGGATGACATCAAGAACCGGGTCGATGCGATCAGCACCTTTCCCGCAGAAGTGGAACGCCCGATCTACAGCCTGGCGCAGTTCCGTCGGGAGGTGATCTCGGTGGTGGTGGCAGGTGATGCCTCGGAACTCACCTTGCGCCAGCTTGGTGAACGGGTGCGTGATGACCTGACCAACCTGCCGGGTGTGACGCAGGTGTCGCTGGATGCGGTGCGCGATTACGAGGTGTCGATCGAAGTCTCGGCCAATACCCTGGAAGCCCATGGGCTGAGCCTGGCCCAGGTGGCCGAGGCCGTGCGGCGTTCATCGCTGGACCTGTCAGCGGGTGAAGTCCGCACCGAGGGCGGCGATTTCCTGATTCGTACCCGCGGGCAGGCCTATAACCAGGCCGATTTTGAAGGCATCGTGGTGCTGTCGCGGCCGGATGGTACCCATCTGACGCTGGGTGATATCGCCACCGTGCGCGATGGGTTCGAGGAAATTCCGATGGCCTCGCGTTTCAACGGCAGGCCGGGGGTGCTGCTGGAGGTTTACCGGGTCGGCGACCAGAGCGCGATTGAAATCGCGGACACCATCAAGGCCTACGTGGCCGATTCACAGGCCTGGCTGCCTGCCGGGTTCGAGATGGCCTTCTGGCGGGACAGTTCCCGTATCGTGAAGGCACGCCTGGGCACATTGACCCGTAGTGCCATTCAGGGCGGCCTGCTGATTTTCCTGCTGCTGGCCCTGTTCCTGCGTTTCTCTGTCGCGCTGTGGGTTTGTATCGGTATTCCGATCAGTTTCATGGGTGCGCTGATGGTGATGCCGGAGTTTGGCGCCACCATCAATATCATCAGCCTGTTCGCCTTTATCGTGGTGCTGGGTATCGTGGTGGACGATGCGATCGTCACCGGCGAGAACATTTACTCGCATCTGCAGCATGAGAAGGACAGTACCCAGGCGGCGATCAAGGGGGTGCATGAAGTTGCCGTGCCGGTGACCTTTGGCGTGCTGACCACGGCAGCCGCCTTTCTGCCGCTGTATTTCATCGAAGGCACGCGCGGCAAACTGTTTGCCCAGATTCCGATCGTGGCCATCGCGGCGCTGTTGTTTTCGCTGGTGGAATCCAAGCTGATTCTGCCCGCCCACATGAAGCATGTGCGCGCCTACCATGATGATCCGGACAGGCATTCCTTTTTCGTACGCTGGCAGCAGCGTTTTGCCAACGGCTTTGAACAGCTGATTATTCGACGCTACCAGCCAGTTCTGCGGGCCGCGATGCGGCAGCGTTACGTCACCTGGTCACTGTTTGCCGCAGCCCTGATTCTGAGTATTGCCGTGGTGGCCAGCGGGACCCTGCGCTTCGTGTTTTTCCCGAGGGTGCAAAGCGAGACGGCCCGCGCCACGGTGGTGATGAACCCGGGCACACCGTTCGAGCAGACCCAGAAACATATCGAGCGCATGGAAAAAGCGGCCCAGCAGCTACAGGGTAAATACATTGATCCGCTGAACGACGAGAGCATCATTATCAATATCCTCTCCACCGTGGGATCGGGTGGCTCGGATGGCGGGCGCGGCGCGCATGTAGGACGCGTGATGTTCGAGATCGTATCGCCGGAGAAACGCAGCCTCACGATTACCAGCTCGGAACTGGTCAAGGAATGGCGTGAACTGATTGGCGTTATCCCGGGTTCAAAGGAAGTCAGCTACCGGGCCGAGATCGGTCGTGGCGGTTCACCGCTGGAAGTGCGCCTGCAGGGCAATGACCTGGTGGCACTGAATGCGGTCGCCGCGCAGATTGAAGCGCGCATGCAAACCTATGAAGGCGTGTTCGACATCACCAGTTCAATGGGCAATGGCAAGGAGCAGATCGAACTGCGCCTGAGACCGGCGGCTGAACTGCTGGGGATTACCCTGGAACAACTGGCGCGCCAGGTGCGCGGAGCCGTGTTCGGCCTGGAAGCACAGCGTATTCAGCGTGGCCGAGAAGACGTGCGCGTGATGGTGCGCTTCCCCGAGGCTGAACGTAATTCATTGTCAGACCTGCGCACCATGCGCATTCGCACGCCAGCCGGGGCCGAGGTGCCGCTGGATGAAGTGGCCGAGGTCAGCTTTGGTCGCAGCGACGACGTGATACGCCGCATAGACCGGCGCCGTGTGGTCAACATCAGTGCTGACGTGGACAAGGAAAATGCCGATATAGAGGCCATCAAGGCAGACCTGCTGGAATTCTCCAGGCAACAGACCGCGGCGCACCCGGGTCTGGATGCACAGCTGTCCGGTGAGGCGGAAGAGCAGGCGGATTCCTTTGGTAGCCTCAAGCTGGGCATGTGGTTCGTGCTGTTCGTGATCTACGTGTTGCTGGCGATTCCCTTTAAATCCTATGGCCAGCCGCTGATGGTCATGTCGGTCATTCCCTTTGGCATCATCGGCTCACTGCTTGGACACATGCTGCTGGGTTTTGACCTTAGCCTGATCAGCTTCATGGGCATGCTGGCCCTGATCGGTGTGGTCGTCAATGACAGCCTGGTGCTGGTGGACTACGTGAATAAACGCAGGGCAGAGGGTGTGGCCCTGTTCGAGGCCGTGAGCATGGCCGGCGTGCGGCGCTTTCGCGCCGTGATGCTGACCTCGCTGACGACGTTCGCCGGACTCATGCCGCTGATCTTCGAGAAATCGACCCAGGCGCAGTTCCTCAAGCCGATGGCCATCTCGCTGGGTTTCGGCATTCTGTTTGCCACCATGATCACACTGGTACTGATTCCCGTGAACTACATGATCCTCGAGGACATCAAGGGCCTGTTCTCGCGTAAACCGGCTGAACCGGTGACTGAGTAACCCGGGCAGAATTTTTTATTTACCTATTGACAAAACGAACGGTCGTACTATTATAGGCACGTCGGATCGTTTCATCCGTCGTGTAAAAACCCTGTAAATGGCCTTCGCCATTAGGAGGTCCCATGAAGACCAATGAGTACAAAGCAGCTTATCCCCGTTATAGTACGACCGGACGTACTTATT
>JBFKKS010000209.1:0-4435 GCA_041630955.1 Nevskiales bacterium | reverse complement strand
TTCGCTTCCAGCAGGTAACTCGGTTCGGCACCCTGAACCAGGGTTACCAATGGAATCGCCAGCAGCAGCCCAAGAATGAAAGCAGGTCGCCAGGCGGCAGGGCCAAAGTCCAGCTTCAGGCTGCGGCCGACAATACCGCTGATCCCGGCAACGGAACCGCCCAGCAGCAACATCATGGCAACAGACAAACCGATTAACGCGCCGCCTGCAAGGGGCGCTATTACGGGGATTTCAGCGGCTAAAGTCATGATAGAACCCGTGGTGATAGCTAATTGAACTTGTAGCCATAGGATATACCCAATGTCTTCTCTTCAAGATAGACATCGGCCTCGCCTCCACCAAAGCTGGCCGGGGGCAAGGGTGGGCCATCATCAGGAATGGAGCGCCTGCCCTTGACCTGTATTTCAGGTGCATACAATGCATGCAGCGTTAATTCATGTGCGCCCCGATTCAGCGTGGCACCCACTGTGTAATGCTCCTCCACCAAGCCGGGAGCCAGGATATTGAAAAAAGTCTGATTGGCAGGCACAGGCTGCTTGGTATCACTGAATCCGGCCCGCAGGGTTAATGTCTGACTCCAGATATAATCAAAGCCAAGTTTAACCACGCTCATATTGCGCCAGCCAAAACCGGGGCCATCGTCATCACCCAGCTTGCTGCCAAATCGGTCTCCTGCCACATTTTCCCCAACCCCATCGACCACTGGCCCGAGTGGCGAGCTATTCAGTTGTTCAATGAATACCAGCATGCTGGGGCCCGCGTTCGCGCCGGCAAGAAAATCGTTAAGGTCGTCGGCCGGCAATTGGGCCAGAAATGCCGCATTACCCTCCGGGTTCTGAAAGTTAGACAGCGGATTACCAACCGAGGCCACATCGGCGTACTTGATGCGCTGATAATCAGCCGCGATAGTCAGCTTTTCAGTCGCTCGCCAGGCCAAACCCACAGCGTAGGTCTCGGGAATGTCGAAACCGCCCTGCTCTGCGAATAAACCCTGGTACCGGGCAAACTTGTCCATGTGGACCTTGGGTGACCAGCCCGCGCCTACGCTGATTGGGCCAAAATTACCCTGCCAGCCAATACGCAGTCCCACGCCCTTGGAAGACTCATGGCCATTATCCGTCACGTATTTTGGCGCTGAAGAGTAAGGCCCCGGAAACTCTTCGCTGGCAAATGCACTCAATCCGGTGGCCTCGAACTTCTGGTACACATAGTTCAAGGACAGGCCGATGGCCTGGCCTGGTCGGTACTGATACGAGATCGTGGGGCCGGCATAGAGCTGGGCCAGGTCGACACCGGCTGTACCTTTTGATCCAAAGCGGGCATAGGGGTTTTCATCACGGTTGTAACGCGTATTCATGCCCCCGTGGCCAATGGCAGTAAATGCCCATGACCACTGTTCGTCGATCGCAGTCACATAACCAAAGTCAGGAATATAAAAGGTTTCCTTTTGATTGCCATCATAGCTTTCATCCGGGCCAAAGAAGTTGCCCTTGATCGACCCACCACGCTTGGGCTTGAATATGTCAATCCCGACATCCAGACGGTCTTCTACAAAGGCGATACCCGCGGGATTGGTGGCTGCAACCAGGGCATCCTGCCCAAATGCCGTACTGGCACCTGCCCGGCCCTTGGACTTGGCGCCATAGCCATGCGAAAAATAACCATTGGTCGCCCACGCGGGCATCGCCAGTAGCGCCATAAGGATGGGGGACAGCCCCAGGGCAAGGCTGGCCCGGAGCGACCTGTTTAGTACTTTATTCTTGTTCATCTGTTCTCGAATACGGGGGCTCGCTGCACACGGCAGCCCTAGCTAACTATTGACCGGCGCACAATATAACGGCCCTGCTATAGATAAAAAAGGAATATTTACTCTTATAGTTATATTGGTTAGGAATATACGGGTTGCACGGGCAGGTGACGCCGCTCTTCAAGTAGAATGCCGCCATGCTACCCACCGACTCTCCCCGCTTTATTCGTCTACGCTGGCTGACTTTCAGCCTGCTAAGTACGGCCTTTGTACTGGCCTTTTTTCACCGTGTCGCCCCCACTGTGCTGGCCGACGAACTGGCCAGTTCGCTCAGTGCTTCGGCGGTCGCCCTGGGCAGTATCGCGGCGATGTACTTTCACATCTATGCGGCCATGCAGATTCCGGCCGGTATTATTGCCGACAAGGTCGGAACCCGAATTACCGTTGGGCTTTCCGCTGCGATAGGGGGTGTCGGTTCAATCATTTTCGCCCTTGCACCGGATGTATTCACGGCAAGCGTGGGGCGATTCGTCATAGGATTTGGCGTGTCCTTTGCTTTTGTCGGCACCTTGCGTGCCGTTGGATTCTGGTTCCGACCCGAACAATATGCGCAGGTGAGTGGCTGGATCATTCTGGTTGGCAACCTGGGTGCCATTCTGGCGGGTACACCGCTTGCCCTGGCGCTGCAGGTCATCACCTGGCGTACAGCTTTTCTGATCGTCGGGGGCTTTTCGCTGCTGCTGGCAGCAGCCATCCTTTTACTTGTACGCAATAAGCCACAGGATGCCGGCTTCAGCATGCCCGGCAGTGAGCACCTGCAACACGACGAAGTCAGTTTTATGCAAGGACTGGTGATCTGCGTCAAACGCCCTGCGATCTGGCTCTGCTTTATCGCCGGATTCGCTCTGGTCGGTTCGTTTTTTGGTTTTGCAGGCATCTGGGCCGTCCCGTTTCTGACCCATAAAGTCGGCCTGTCGGCCAGTGAAGCCGCCAATTGCCTGACCCTGGCCCTATTGCTACTGGCCTTTTCTCCGGCCTTCATAGGCTGGTTCTCGGATCATCTTGCCAATCGCAAGCTGATCATCGTGTTCTCCAGCCTGACCGGCGCCATTACCTGGGCTGTATTCGGTTTCGTGCCGAACCTTGGTTTCTGGGGAGCGTGCATCACGATGACCATTGGCGGCGCTGCCTGCTGCGGTATGGTGGTGATTTACGCCACTGCCAAGGATCTGGCGCCAACTTCCGCCGAAGGCTTTGCGGTGGCACTGGTTAACACCGGTTTGTTTACGGGCGCTGCCTTGCTGCAGATCTGGCTGGGCTGGCTGTTGTCCCTGAATGGTTACGCACCCGATGGCGACATTCCACCGGATTTCGGATGGGCCATGTGGTCGTTGGTGCTTGTATCTCTGGCCGGCTTTGTAGCCGCGCTCTGGATACCGGAAACCCACCCCAAAAACCCTAAGCTGGAACCCCTGCCTGTTTAGTTTTTCCTACGGGTGATTTGTGACGCGGTTCACAGAAGCTGGTGCCCTGGCCAGCTATACTCAGGCTAGTGGGCAGAGTTTTGCAAGCATCTACAGGAGTAGCCGAAATGTTACATATTTCGAAGGCCATGATGGCACTATTGGGGCTCGTTGTTATGACGTATGCGGGCACCTCACTAGCAGATAACACCTGGGCCAACTACCACTGGGCACGCACCAGTAACCCCGTCACGCTAAAAGTAATCGACAGCACAACCTCCAGTTGGGATACGTCACGGATCGATGCCCTGAATATGTGGGCTGTATCAGAAGTATTTGACTTTGAAGATTCGGGTGCCAATGAGTCCAGGAAAATTCGCAAGCGCTGCCCCCTGGCTGATGGACAAATGCGTATCTGCAACGCGGCTTATGGGCAAAATGGATGGCTTGGCCTGGCGACCATCGGTATCGACAATCAGGGCCATATCGATCAGGGCAGTGCCAAAATGAATGACAGCTATGACTGGTACTGGACCACCGAGGAAAAGAACCACGTCATGTGCCAGGAAATCGGTCACGTGCTCGGTCTGGACCATACCAGCGAGGACGGATCTTCACAGGGCACCTGCATGGATTACTCCAACGACCCCAACAGTCAATGGCCCAACGCACATGACTATGAAACGCTGGCTTCTATGTATGCTCATCTAGACAGCTATAACAGTTACGACTCCTCCACGGATGCAGGCGGAGGTGGTGGGGGCGGCTGCAACGCGCCGCCTGGAAAAGGCTGCAACAAGGCCAGAACCACAGGTACCCCGCCAATGGGCGTACGTGTCCACAGCAATGCACATGAAGAAATCTGGGTCGCCTCGCGACGCGACGGCGGCTTGTGGATTCACCATATCCGGCTAGCGCCCAAAGAATGAGCCGGCATGAACGCTCCTGAATAGCGACATGCCGGTCTGACCAATAACTAGCCGAAGGCCGGCCCCGTCCAGTCAAATGGAATATGTTTGCTGGCCTTGCCGGCCCAGTCCCACTGCATACCGAACGCCTGCGCGTTATTCTCTGTGGCAACGCCGAGGGTCATGATTTGTCCCGGCCCCACCTCCGACCCGGGTGCATTATGAACCTGTACGCGTGCCCCTTCTGGTGTCGTCGGCCCAGTCAGAGTCTCGCCCGAGACTTTTAACTTACCGGGCACCTCTGCCCGCCAGTGTGC
>JBFKKS010000208.1:0-4453 GCA_041630955.1 Nevskiales bacterium | reverse complement strand
CCCCGTTGTAACGCCTTCGGCTGCCTCAATCGAAACGGTAAAGCTGGTCTGATGCGCATCCGCATTATCCGTCACCATCAGCGGCAAACGCAGTTGGCGGCAGCGCTCACGCGTCAGGGTCAGGCAAATCAGGCCTCGCCCATAGCGCGCCATGAAATTGATGTCTTCAGGCCGCGCATGAACCGCTGCCATCACCAGGTCGCCCTCGTTTTCGCGGTCTTCATCATCCATCACCACAACCATGCGGCCCTGGCGTATATCCTCAATGACCTCTTCGATCGGACTCAATTGCATTGTTATACCTTGATTTCCTGTGCGGCCAAGCGTTCTGCCAGACCGGCCAATAGCAGCCCGGGCTCACTCTCCTTTTGATCACCCAGCAACAGGCGCTCCAGGTAACGTGCAACCAGATCCACTTCGATATTCACTTGACTGCCAGACTGCAACGCGCCCAGATTCGTTTCCTGAAGCGTATGCGGTACGAGGTTGACGTCGAACCGATTACCTTCCACCGTGTTGACGGTGAGACTCACACCGTTCACCGTCACTGAACCTTTGCGCGCCACATAGCGTGACAGCGCGACAGGCAACACAAAAGCCATCCTTACCGAGCGTGCGTCCTCGGCAATTTCAGTCACCTCGGCCACGCCATCGACATGCCCACTGACCAGGTGCCCTCCCAGCGGCCTGTCGAGTGTCAGGGCCCGCTCAAGATTCAGGGGCGCGCCCAGTTCCGTCGTGCCCAGTGTTGTGTGCTCGAGGGTTTCGCGTGACACATCGGCAGCAAAACCGGGCTCCTCTTCGGCTGAACTGAGCTCAACCACGGTGAGGCATACCCCGTTAACCGCGATGCTGTCACCCAGGGCTACCTGTTCCATGGGCAGCTGTCCCGTTTCGATCCATAGACGCAGGTCGCCGTGTCGCGGCTCACAACCGCCCAGCCGCCCCTGCGCTTGAATAATTCCTGTAAACATTCGCCTATGATCCCATATTGCTATCACTCATGCCGCAGTGCAGCGTAAGTTTTACGATTCCAGGCACGCGGTAAGTCGCCAATCGTTACCAATTGCTCGACAACTGATAATCCTTAGTTGCCTTTGCTCAGTGATGTTGTTCAGACCAGGTAGCGAGAGCAGCCCCCGCGCCTCATTACCAAGCAACGTCGGCGCCATGTAAATCACCAGCTCATCCACCAGATTCGCCGCTACAAAAGCGCCTGAGAGCAGACTTCCGGCCTCTACCAGAACCTCGTTGATCTCGTGTTTCGCCAGCCAAGTGAGCACTTCAGCCAATGCTGGCCGCCCGTTTTCCGCTGCTACGACAACCACTTCCGCGCCCGCCTGCTCGAGGGTTGCGTGGGCCTGTTGCCTATCAGTGATAGTGAATACGGTGGTTCTGCCCGGCAGGGAAAGCATGGCCGCATTCGCCGGCATGCGTAACTGGCTATCCAGCACCAGGCGATGCGGAGGATTCCAACCGTCCGCCTCATCCAACCTGACATTCAGGCGCGGATCGTCAGCCAGTACGGTTCCAATGCCTGTCAGGACAGCGCCGGCATGAGCACGCAACCGGTGGCTATCGGCTCTTGCAGCCGGTCCCGTAATCCACTGGCTGCTGCCATCGGCAGCCGCCGTTCGCCCATCCAGACTCATTGCCAGCTTGAGTGTCACCCAGGGGCGCTGCCTCTGCATACGGCTCTTGAATCCGCGGTTCAGCCCCTCGGCATCCGCGGCCATCAGCCCTGTCTCAACCTGAATCCCTGCGGCCTGAAGCTCAGCGACACCCTGCCCTGCAACCAGTGGGTTGGGGTCTGTCATGGCCACCACTACACGTTGAATACCGGCCTTTATCAGTGCCTGAGTACAGGGGGGGGTACGACCGTGGTGGCAGCAGGGCTCCAGCGTCACGTAGGCAGTCGCCCCGCGTGCCTGTTCACCCGCCTGCGCCAGGGCCATGACCTCCGCGTGCGGGCCTCCTGTGCGCTCATGCCAGCCCTCGCCAACAACCACCGCATCTCTGACAATGAGACAACCGACGCGTGGATTCGGGTGGCTGGTATATATACCGCGCTGCGCCAACTGAAGCGCAGCCGCCATGTGGCCGCGGTCGAGTGCTTCAGTCATCTGCGGAACCGATCAAGGGCAATTGTCGGCGCTTGGCCTCCGGGCTGGGCTCAACCTGCAGACGCTCTATTTCATCGCGTAAGGCGTTTACATCTTCAAACTGGCGGTATACAGAGGCAAAGCGAACATAGGCAATCTGATCCAGACCGCTGAGCTCTTCCATGCACAGGTCACCCACCTGGCGCGACGGCACTTCACGCTCACCGAGTGTGCGCAGGCGGTGCAGAATGCGGTCTATGGCCGTTTCTATAGCCTCTGCAGAAACCGGGCGTTTATACAACGCACGTTGTATACCCGTGCGCAACTTATGCTCGTCAAAGGGGTCACGCGTGCCATCCTGCTTCAACACATAGGGCATCACCAGTTCCGCTGATTCAAAGCTGGTGAAACGCTCCTCACAGGCGGCACATTCGCGCCTGCGACGCACCTGGTGACCTTCAGCAGCGAGCCGGGAGTCGATGACCCTTGTATCGGCTGCGCCGCAAAATGGGCAATGCATGTCAGATTTGGCCGGGGTTCGCTAGCAATCAGGCGACCCGCTGCTCGCTGCTACCAGCATAAACCGGGAACCGTGCGCAAAGGGCCTCTACCTCACTGCGGACCCGATCGACCACCGACTCATCGCCCAGGCCGTCAACAATGTCGCAAATCCAATGGGCAATCTGGCGCACTTCTGCCTCCCCGAACCCACGTGTCGTAGCTGCAGGCGTACCAATACGCAAGCCGCTGGTGACAAACGGAGAACGTGGATCGTTGGGCACAGCATTTTTGTTCACCGTAATGTGCGCACGGCCCAATGCCTCTTCCGCATCCTTGCCAGTAATGTCCTGACGAATCAGGGAGATCAGCATCAGGTGATTATCGGTGCCACCCGAGACCACGTCATAGCCCCGTTCCATAAATACACCGGCCATTGCTCTTGCATTCAGTACAACCTGCTTCTGGTAGTCGGTGAAGGATGGATCCAGTGCCTCCTTGAAGGCCACTGCCTTGGCGGCAATCACATGCATCAAAGGACCACCCTGGGCGCCAGGAAACACCGCAGAGTTAAGTTTCTTGTACAAGCCCTCGTCCTGACCCTTGGACAGGATTAAGCCACCGCGTGGACCACGCAGGGTTTTATGGGTGGTGGTGGTAACGACATGCGCATGTGGCAGGGGTGACGGGTACTGACCTGCCGCGATCAAGCCAGCCACGTGAGCCATGTCCACGAACAGGTAAGCCCCAACCGAGTCAGCTATGCTGCGCATACGTGCCCAGTCCACCACTTGGGAATAGGCTGAAAAACCGGCAATCAACATCTTGGGCTGATGCTCATCTGCCAACCGCTGTACTTCATCGTAGTTGATCAGCCCAGTATCAGGGTCAATGCCATACTGCACCGCGTGGTAATGCTTGCCCGAGAAGTTAGGCGCGGCGCCATGTGTCAGGTGCCCCCCATGGGCTAGGCTCATGCCGAGTACCGTATCACCCGGTTTGACCAGCGCCATGAAAACAGCGTAGTTGGCAGAGGCGCCAGAATGAGGCTGTACGTTGGCGTAGTCACAGTCAAACAACTGCTTGGCACGATCAATGGCTAGCTGTTCTGCAATATCCACAAATTCGCAGCCGCCGTAGTAGCGTTTGCCCGGATAGCCCTCAGCATACTTGTTGGTCAGAACCGAGCCCTGGGCTTCCAGAACGCGAGGACTGGCGTAGTTTTCGGAGGCGATGAGTTCGATATGCGCCTCCTGGCGCGCTAATTCGCGGTCAAGCGAATCTTGTAATTCGTCATCAAAACCGGCAATGCGCATCGAATCATTGAACATGGGCAGGCGACTCCGTGGTCATGGCTTGCGAAAAGGCGCCGCATTTTACCCCAGAGCGGGCTTAAACCCCAGCCTGTGGGGATTATTTAGCATCTAAAGTGCAAGATGTTGTGGTTTATCCCGTCAGGGATCAGGGCGATGCCTCCAGCATCAGATCAAGCGCCTTGCGCGCCTGCGCCGCCTCTTCGGGATCGACATGGATACGGTTAACCACATTGCCGTCCACCAGGTTTTCAAGCACCCATGCGAGGTGCTGCGGGTCAGTTCTAAACATGGTCGAGCACATGCACACCGTCGGGGACATGAACTGGACCTGTACGTCCCGCTCTTTCATCTCGTCGTGCAGACGATTGACCAGGTTAAGCTCTGTGCCGACGAGCCACTTGCTGCCCGGCTTGGCAGCGCGAACGGTCTTGAGAATATATTCCGTCGAACCCACGTAATCCGACTTCTGGCAGACCTCAAAGGAATTTTCGGGGTGACTAATCACCAGCCCGTCTGGATTGGCCTTGCGCCAGTTGT
>JBFKKS010000207.1:0-4474 GCA_041630955.1 Nevskiales bacterium | reverse complement strand
GGCCCACTCATCTGACCACGCCTGCAGGGGTGTGAAGAATTCAAGCAGTCCCCGGCCAAGCGGCGAGAGGCCGTAACCGGCGCGCCTGGTATGAATCACAAGGCGCAGTTCGCGCAGTTCCCTGAGGCGACTGTTCAGGACGCTGGGTGAGGCTGCCCCACAGGCCTGCTGAAGCTCTCTGAAGGTGAGGTGATCGTCACGCAGTTCCCACAATATGCGCAAGGTCCAGCGGCGACCAAGCTGGTCCAGCAGGGCCATGATTGGGCGCCCGGTGGTCGAACCGCGAACCTTGTGACCGGGAAGAGGGCTTGCTTTACTCATAATTTGCTACTAAATTGATAGCATATTGCTTCTAAAAGAGTAGCATGTAATGAGTGCACTGGTCTTTGTTCATGTTTTCGCTGTGGCGTTCTGGTTGGGTTGTGTTGCGGTTGAAGTTGTTGTCGAACAGGTTGGGCTGCGTCGCGCGGCACTTAGGTCTGCTGTGCCCCAGTTTCATTTCTACGTGGACAGGTTTGTAGAGATTCCCGCCTTTAGCACGGTGCTGGTGACGGGCTTGCTTTTGTTCGATGCCTCGCGTTTCACTCAGGACTGGGTTTACGCAACCAAGGTGCTTTGCGGGCTCATCGCAGTTGGGGCCAATATCTTCTCCATTTATCCCGTCATCATGCGCAAGCGCGCAGCGGATACGGGGGACAAAATAGCCATTCGCCGCTATGGCAAGTTGCTGGACGCCACCGTGCCGGTGGGCGTGCCGGCCGCCCTGGTGGCGCTGGGCATAGGCCTGCATTGGGCAGGGGTCTACTAGACTGCGGTGACAAGCTAGAGCCACCCCCGCTCGGCGAAAGACACCGTCTCTCCATCACCCACCACGCAGTGATCCAGCACGCGTATGTCGACCAGGCGCAGTGCATCAACCAGGCGGTCGGTCAGATCGCGATCTGCCTGACTCGGTTCAGCTATGCCCGATGGGTGGTTATGCGCCAGGATCACAGCTGCTGCATTGTGTTTGAGCGCTGCCTTGACTACCTCGCGGGGATAGACGCTGGCGGTATCAATCGTGCCGCGAAACAGTTCGTCAAACACAATGATGCGATGCTGGTTATCCAGGAATAGGCAGGCGAAAACTTCATGGGGCCGGTCACGCAACTGGCTGGTCAGGTAGATGCGGGTATCGGCTGGCGTGCTGAGCCTGTCGCCGCGCTGTATGTTGGCAGCCAGATGACGGCGCGCCATTTCCAGAACCGCCTGTAGCTGGGCGTACTTGGCTGTGTCCAGGCCATGGTGAGCACAGAAGCTACCCTGGTCTGCCTGTAACAGGGGACGCAGGCCGCCGAAACTATCCAGCAGGCTGCGGGCCAGATCGACTGCCGTTCTGCCAGCGACGCCGGTGCGCAGAAAGATGGCCAGCAGTTCGGCATCAGACAGTGACTGCGGTCCGCATTCGAGAAGTCGCTCGCGCGGACGCTCATTGGCAGGCCAGTCGCGAATGGCGACATGCGTCTTAATGGCAGATTGCATGCTGTATCCCCTTGTTATTATTTGTTTAGTTATTGTTTGTTTATATCGCTTGGGCGGCGGTACATGTAAGCTTAGGGGTCAAATATACCCGTCTGACGGGGGTGAATGCCGTGACGAATCTCACACAACGCCGCATTCTGCTGGGTGTGACCGGCGGAATAGCCGCCTATAAAAGTGCCGATCTGGTGCGCCGCCTGCGTGAGGCCGGTGCCGAGGTGCAGGTCGTGATGACCGAAGGCGGCAAGCGCTTTATCACGCCGCTGACCATGCAGGCCGTGTCTGGCAGACCTGTACGCGACAGCCTGCTGGATACCGCTGCTGAAGCGGCCATGGGGCATATCGAACTGGCGCGTTGGGCCGACTTGATCCTGGTGGCACCTGCCAGTGCCGACTTTATCGCGCGACTGGCACAGGGGCGTGCGGACGACCTGTTGTGCACCTTATGCCTGGCAACCGATGCACCCATTGCCGTGGCGCCGGCCATGAATCGCCTGATGTGGGCCAATGCAGCCACGCAGGCCAATGTGAACACGCTTCGGGATCGGGGAATCAGCCTGTGGGGGCCGGGCGAGGGCGATCAGGCCTGTGGTGAGGTAGGACCCGGGCGCATGCTCGAACCGCTTGAACTGGTTGAGCGTGTGGGCGGATATTTCTCAAATGGGCCACTGTCCGGGTTGAAAGTATTGCTAACGGCAGGTCCAACGCGGGAGCCGCTGGACCCGGTGCGCTTTATCACCAACCGTTCTTCGGGGCGCATGGGTTATGCCTTGGCTGAAGCCTGTGAGGCGGCCGGTGCCCAGGTCACCCTGGTCAGCGGGCCGGTGCAGTTGCCGACGCCGGCCGGCGTGGCACGGATTGATGTGGAAACAGCAGCCGAGATGCATGCCGCTGTGATGGCGCATGCGGGCGAGGCGGATATTTTCATCGGCTGTGCCGCGGTGGCGGATTACCGGCCTGACAACTGTGCAGACAGCAAGATCAAGAAGGGTAGCGAGCAGGCAGGCGAGACGATGCAAATCGGCATGACCCGCAACGCCGATATCCTGGCCGATGTGGCGGCGCGCTTTGATGGCCTGTTTACGGTAGGATTCGCCGCCGAAACAGACAATCTGCAGGACTATGCACGCAGCAAATTGCAGCGCAAGGGGCTGGACATGATTGCCGCCAATTGGGTGGGGGCGGATCGAGGTTTTGACCGCGACGACAATGCCCTGTGGGTTTTCTGGGTCGGTGGTGAGCAGGCCCTGCCCAACGCCCCCAAGAAGGTGCTGGCACGGCAACTGGTGGATTTGATCGACTTACGGCTAAAACAAAGACCTCAAAATGACGAACAACACAGTGCAGCGGATGCAGGTAAAGATTCTGGATGAGCGGCTGGGTAATGAAATTCCCATGCCCCATTACGCCACGCACGGATCGGCCGGGCTTGATCTGCGCGCCTGTGTGGATGGTCCAATGGAGATCATGCCCGGGCAGACCGTATTGATCCCCACCGGCATGTCGATCTACATCGAGGATCCCGGTCTGGCAGCCATGCTGCTGCCGCGCTCCGGGCTGGGGCACAAGCACGGTATCGTGCTGGGCAACCTGGTCGGGCTGATCGACTCGGATTACCAGGGGCCGCTGATGGTGTCTTGCTGGAATCGGGGCAGCAAGTCCTTCACCGTGGAGCCGGGCGAGCGCATCGCGCAAATGGTGCTGGTACCCGTGGTGCAGGCAGAGTTTGAGATTGTGGACGAGTTTGTCGCCACCGAACGCGGAGAGGGCGGATTCGGCTCTTCCGGACGACATTGAGACAGATATGGCACTGAATACTGAACAGGCGACGAATGTTGCCGAGGTTCTGTCCGAGGCACTGCCCTATATAAGGCGCTTCGCGGGCAAGACGGTCGTCATCAAGTATGGCGGTAATGCGATGGTCGACGAAACGCTGAAAAGCAGTTTCGCGCGCGATGTTGTGTTGATGAAACTGGTGGGCATTAATCCCGTCGTGGTGCATGGCGGCGGGCCACAGATCGGTTCGCTACTGGATAAGCTTGGCAAGGAAAGCCGTTTCATTGAAGGGATGCGGGTAACTGACCGCGAAACCATGGACGTGGTCGAAATGGTGCTTGGCGGGCTGGTCAACAAGGAGATTGTAAATCTCATCAATCAGCATGGTGGCAG
This sequence comes from Nevskiales bacterium, assembly GCA_041630955.1. Classification (GTDB taxonomy): domain Bacteria; phylum Pseudomonadota; class Gammaproteobacteria; order Nevskiales; family CAJXLF01; genus JBFKKS01. The sequence continues at coordinate 787 of JBFKKS010000207.1, read as the reverse complement.
TGCTGTCGGGTTGACAGGTAAGGACGGCGGCCTGATACGGGCACGCAAGATGCAGCTGGACGCTGACGAATCAAGGCCGAACGAACTCATCGACCTGGGCCACGTTGGCGAGGTCGAGAGCATCAACCCGGCGCTGGTACGGCGGCTGGATGAGGGTGCGTTTATTCCGGTCATTGCACCGATTGGTGTGGGTGAAGATGGCGCCTCGTACAACATCAACGCCGATCTGGTCGCTGGCAAGGTGGCGAGTGTGCTGCAGGCCGAAAAGCTGATGCTGCTGACGAATACAGCCGGTGTGCTGGACAAGCAGGGCAAGCTGCTGACAGGGCTGTCAGCCAGGCAGGTAGAGGAACTCATTGAAGACGGCACTATTCATGGTGGCATGCTGCCGAAAATTCGCTGTGCCCTGGATGCTGTGCAGTCGGGTGTCAGGGCTGCCCACATCGTGGATGGGCGGGTGCAGCATGCGGTGATGGTCGAGTTGTTTACGGATGAGGGCGTGGGAACCCTAATTCGCGGCTGATTTCAGCTCGTTGAAGCGATCAATATCGCGCTGATACTTGTCGGCTGTTTCAGCTCGCTGGCGTTTTAATTCCAGGATGTTTTGTTCATTGACCCTGATACGGCTGATCACATCGGCAATCTGAGCGCGTAACTTATTGCTGACTGGCCTGCCTTTTTCCATCAAGGCCTTTTCCCGGTCTCTTAGTGTTTGCAGCCTGTTTTTATTGTCTTCGTGAATTTGCTCCGCGACCAGCAGACTGCCTTCCATCAGGCTTAAACGATC
>JBFKKS010000206.1:0-4483 GCA_041630955.1 Nevskiales bacterium | reverse complement strand
GCAACCCATCACGGTGCCTTTGATCACAGTTTTCTACGCTGCATACCCAATATGGTGGTCATGGCGCCGTCAGATGAAAATGAATGCCGTCGTATGCTGAGTACCGGCATGAACATTGACGGACCCAGTGCGGTCAGGTACCCGCGTGGCAATGGCCCGGGGGCCATCGTTGAGCCTGAACTTAAGCCACTGGTGGTTGGAAAGGCGCGTATTGTTCGCCAGTCAAAGGGGCGTCGCAGACCACGGGTAGCAATCCTTGCTTTTGGAGCCATGGTGCACCCGGCACTGGAGGCGGCTGATATCCTGGATGCCACCGTCGTTGACATGCGTTTTATCAAGCCGATCGATGCCAGCATGGTGCTGGACATGGCCAATGAGAATGACCTACTTGTCACAGTGGAAGACAATGTGGTCATGGGTGGCGCAGGCAGTGCTGTGAACGAAATCATCGTAAGCCAGCATCAAACCACCCCGGTCTTAAATCTGGGCCTGCCAGACCACTTTGTAGAACACGGCGGTCGCGAGCAGCTTCTGACAGAACTTGGGCTGGACTCCGCCGGCCTTCTGAGACGCATTCAGAAACGCCTCCGCGGCAAGGATCTTGACCTGACTGACTCAGGCCGTGACAGCAACGCCATGCGTTCCTGAGACAATTGAAGCTGATGCCTGGTTTGTACACCCTGAAGGTACGTACCGAGATTGCTGCCTCTCATATCATAGAGGGCCACAGCGGCAAGTGCGCACGCCTGCATGGGCACAACTGGAAGATCGACGTGGAGGTGCAAACGCGTACGCTGGATGCACTTGGCATGGGCATGGATTTCGCTGACCTGAAAGCCGAGACGACGGCGGTCACCGAGCCGCTCGATCATCGCCACCTGAATGACCTGCCCGGCTTCGAAGGTATCAATCCAACAGCAGAAAACGTTGCCGCCTATGTTTACCGTGAAGTATCCAGTCGGATTAACTCAGATACAGCAATGGTCTCGCGTGTAACGATCTGGGAAACAGATCGGGCCAGCGTGAGTTACTCTGAAGCCTAGGCCCAGGCCTGTCTGGGGAAGTCACTTGGCCTTGTAACGCGAGGGCATTCTGGCTGTTTCATGAAGTCGCCAGTGATAGTCCGGCTCTGAGGATTCCAAAGCGGCTTCGATCCCGTCCTCAAGCTCAGCGAAGAAATCAAATCCGGTAATGCTTTCGATCTGATCAACCGTCACTACCAGCTGATCCAAAGGTACATTGCCGCGAACTGCCTGTGGGACCAGAAACGCTATCACCCTCGGCCGTCCGGCACGATCAATATCAAACATGATCTTGAAAAAACCGTCAGGAATTTCTACTCCACTAGCCATGAACTGACGATGCTGATCAAATACCGGTCCGGTCAATACCCACAGCTCTTCAAACCAGCGAGCGTAATAATCCACCTCGAGTTCCTCCAGGCGCTGCCAAAGTTCCCGATTTAGCTCGGCGCGCTGCGGCGTGATATTCGTCATGCGGAAACTGGCAAGCTGTGCCTCAGGCCCATAGAGTTGAGACATCAGGTAGTTAGGGGCCATATGCCCCCGGTCATAGCCGCTGCGACGATAGTCATCCTCGCTCACACGCATTAGGCTTCGGTAATCAGTAGTGAAGAAGCGCGGCCTTGGCATGGCCCGCTTTTTCTCAATCGGTCTGACACGATAGGCTACCCACAGTGGATTAGCCCTGATCTCTGAGTAGCCCACCAAGAAACCCGGATTACGCAGTATGCGCACCCATTGTTCAGGCCGGTGCCATGACATTTGCCGTGGAACGCCTGCATATACATAGTCCTGCCGCCCGTCAGTCTCATGCACGTAGGCAACGGCAGCCAGAATTAATCCAATCCAGAAAAGCACTGAGCTGGCACGTAACAAGCGACGAGGCAGGATGAGGAACGGCGTTTGTCTGCCGCGTCGTAACATGGATAGCTGCTGATTGTTGATATCGGGGCGCGAAAGTCTAGCATGCGGTAAGGTTGCACTTGACCCGTGATTGACGCGGACAATGGAAACTTTCTACCAGACTTGCAGTCAGTAAGGGTGTTAAGCTATGGGACGAATGTTGCCCTGGCAACCCACGCACCAAGAGGATAGTAATGGACCCGATTCGCAGTCGAACCATCGAACATAACGCCGGCATTCAGCAGCCTCAGGCAGGCACGCTGGCCACCAACAAGGTATTACGTAACACCTATATGCTGCTCTCGCTAACGCTGCTCTTCAGTGGCGCAGTCGCGGGCATATCCATGGCGATGAACCTCCCGCACCCGGGCATTATCATCACACTGGTTGGTTATTTCGGTCTGCTGTTTCTGACCGAGAAAAACAAGAACAGTAGCGTCGGCCTGCTGTGTGTCTTCGCCCTGACCGGTTTCATGGGCTATACACTTGGCCCGATTATCAACGCCTATATCAGCTTCCTGAGCAATGGCAGCCAGATTGTCATGATGGCAATGGGCGGGACAGGTGTGATCTTTGTAGGGCTGTCTGCCTATGCAGTGACTAGCGGTAAGCGCTATAGCCATTGGGGTGCCGGATTGACGATTGGCATCCTGCTGGCCTTCGTTGCAGGGCTTGCCAATATCTGGTTCCAGATGCCAGCCCTTAGCCTTACGGTTTCAAGCCTGTTCGTACTGCTGATGTCCGGGCTGATCTTGTATCAGACGGGTGAGATCATCCACGGCGGTGAAACCAATTACATCAGTGCCACGGTCACGTTGTTTGTAAGTATCTACAACCTGTTTTTGAGTCTGTTACAGCTGCTTGGCGCATTGTCCGGCGACGAATAGACCCACTAGCAACAAAAAAGGGAGCTGCGGCTCCCTTTTTTTGCGTCCAGAAAACTAAATCAGGCATTAAACCATTTAAGCTTGTCACGCAGGTTGACCACCTCTCCCACTATCAACAGGCTGGCACGTGCGGTTGCCTCTGGGTTTAAATCACCTGGCAAGCTGGACAGCGTGCCCGTGATAACGGACTGGGTGGGCAATGTGCCTTCTTCAACCAGTGCGATCGGGTGTTCTGGTGACAAGCCATGCGCGATAAGTTGCTGACAGATGATGGGCAATGACAATCTTCCCATGTAGAAAACGACTGTCTGGTTGGGTCCGGCCAGCTCCTGCCAATTGAGGTTTAATTCCCCGTCTTTCTGATGCCCGGTTACGAACAAACACGCCTGGGAATAATCTCTATGGGTAAGCGGAATGCCCGCATAGGCAGCGCATCCTGAAGCTGCCGTGATGCCAGGCACGACTTGAAAGGGAATGCCCTCGGCGGCCAGCATATCGATCTCCTCACCACCGCGCCCAAAGATGAAGGGATCGCCGCCTTTCAGACGCAGCACCCGCTTACCTTCTCGTGCCAACCTTACGAGTAGCTGGTTGATATCTTCCTGCGGGAGGGTATGGTCGCTACGTCGTTTACCTACATAAATCTTTTCTGCATCCCGGCGGACCAGATCCATCACTGCATTGGATACCAACCGGTCATAAACCACGACATCGGCTTTCTGCATCAGGCGTAGCGCTCTGAACGTCAGAAGATCAGGGTCACCCGGTCCGCCTCCCACAAGGTACACCTCCCCCCTGGGCAAGCTTTGCTCACCGGACTCAACCGCAACGAGAGCCGTCTCGAGCTCCTGCTCTGCCTGGTCATCGCGACCCGCAAACAGACGCTCGGCAACCGGGCCCTCAAAAATAGCCTCCCAGAAGTGCCTGCGCTGGCTCATATCGGGGATGCTGGACTTTACCCGTGTTCGGTAACGGGCGGCGAGTTTTGCCAGTTTTCCATAAGCGACCGGGATCTGCGATTCCAGTCGCGTACGCAGGCTGCGCGCAAGAACAGGCGCTGATCCACCTGAAGATATAGCGATAAGCACAGGTGATCTGTCCACTATGGAAGGCGTGATAAAACTGCAGGCCTGTGGGTCATCGACAACGTTAACCGGTAGCTTGCGTTCACGACAGTCACTGGCCACCTGGCGATTGAGGTTCTGATCGTCAGTGGCGGCGATAACCAAAGTTCGTCCCGCCAGCAGTTCGCTACTGTATTCGCCTGTCACACGTTTTATCGTGCCGGCATCAAGCATTTCAGCCACATCTGAATGCAAGTCTTTCGCCAATACAGAAATCATTGCGCCACAGCGATGCAGCAGTTCGATCTTACGTAGCGCTACAGCCCCCCCTCCAATCACAAGACAGTCTGTGTCCCTGATATCCAGAAAGACGGGGAAATAATCCATTCTTTACTTGCTACCGATCAGCTGGCTTGCTTGGATGGAATTCGTTTGGCAGCATCGGCAACGTGCAGGCCACACTCCTTGAGTTCAGGGTTTTCCCACCACCAACGCCCTGCGCGGACATCTTCACCTGCCGTAATCGCTCGTGTGCAGGGTGCGCAGCCGATGCTCGGATAGCCCTTGTCATGCAGTTCGTTGTAGGGCACCTCAAAATGCTGGATAT
>JBFKKS010000205.1:0-4501 GCA_041630955.1 Nevskiales bacterium | reverse complement strand
GTTGAACTATGTGCAGGCCTTCTTACGATGGCTGTCATGTGGCGTTTCGGCTTCACCCTGGCGGGCTGTGCGGCCGTCATTCTGAGCTGGGGGCTACTGGCACTGTCAGCCATTGACCTGCGCACCCGGCTGCTTCCTGACGACATTACGCTTCCTCTGTTGTGGCTCGGCTTGCTATTGAATGCAGGCAGTGTATTCACGGATCCAACATCCAGCATTATCGGGGCCGCCGCAGGCTATCTGAGCCTGTGGATGATCTACCATGCTTTTCGACTACTGACAGGCAAAGAAGGTATGGGGTATGGCGACTTTAAGCTGTTTGCGGTTTTCGGTGCCTGGCTCGGCTGGGAGCAACTGCCCCTGATCATCCTTCTCTCCTCTCTGGTCGGTGCCATAGCAGGCGGCGTGTTACTACTCATCAAGAAAATGCCGGAAGACCGGGCGGTACCCTTCGGACCATTTTTAGCGGGTGCTGGCTGGTTATCACTTATGGCCGGGGAGGAAATCCTCAGCGCCTACCTCAGTTTTTCTGGCGTCCCATGACCTTCGTCGTCGGCCTTACCGGCGGCATTGCCAGTGGCAAATCAGCGGTAGGCTGCCAGTTTAAGGCTCTCGGTGTTCCCGTACTTGATGCTGATCAGGTCTCAAGAGATGTTGTCAAACCCGGTAGTGAAGGTTTGACGGCCGTTGTGGCACATTTTGGCCCCGACATCCTGGATTCCGATGGCAACCTCGACAGAAGACGCATGCGTGAGCGGGTTTTTTCTCATCAAGAAGCACGCAGGGAACTGGAAGCCATTCTGCACCCATTGATCCGACGTGGAATACTTGAATGGCGTGATCAATGCTCAGCCCCGTATTGCGTGCTAATGGTCCCAATGCTGGTCAAAATGGGCTGGCATGATCTCGTGGATCGACTGCTGGTCGTCGACTGTCCTGTCGAGCTACAGCTCGAACGCCTGCTGTCACGAGACGATATCGACCCAGCGCTGGCTCAAAGCATGATCGCCGCCCAGGATACCCGCGAGCAGCGTCAGCAGGCTGCAGATGATTTGATCCTGAATAACGGCTCATTGGAGGAGTTGAGCATCATGACTCAACGGTGCCATAAATCCTATCTGGACTATGCACAAGGGCGTAGCTCAGAAATCGAGGCATTACATTTGCCTGACAACGCCGCCCGAGTACAATGACAGGCCGACCTTCAGTCACTTCCTTTCCCCTCCGCATAGCGCATCTATCTCCCCACCGTGTTTACACTAGAAAGTTTTGCCTGCTTCGAACAACCGCTTAACGAGCGGGCGCGTACCTTTCTGCGTCTTGAACACCTGTTTGCCCGTGCTGCCCATCATTATCTGGATAGCAGTGAATGGGGACGGCGAGCCCATCTTCTTGCGCTACTAGACATACTCATGTTGCTCAGCCGTAACGACCTGCGTAACGAAATCATCAAGGAACTCGGAGAGCAGCACGACAAGCTAAGGCGGTTTGCCGACCACCCCGACATTAACCAGGACCGGCTTCATAACACCCTGATTGAGCTGGATGACCTTCATCACCAGATTCAACAATTGCAGACTCAACATGCCGGCTCGCTGGTACGAGATAACGAATTTCTCACAGCCATCATGAATCGCAGCACTATCGCAGGCGGCAGCTGTGGCTTCGACCTGCCCGGTTATTACCTGTGGTTACACCGTCCACCTGAAATCCAGGAACGCAACATCGAGTCATGGTCACGCAACCTCGACCTGTTTGAACGCGCGGTGGAGTTAATCCTGCGTTTACTTCGCACCAGCGCCGAGCCAACCATAGAAGTCGCCGAGAACGGTATTTACCAGCAAAACATGAAACAGCCTTACCAACTGGTACGTGTCATGTTGCCTGAAGACACGACGGTTTACCCTGAAATCAGCGGCGGTAAACACCGCTGTACCATTCGCTTCATGGAGCAGGACGACAATACCCAGAAAAGCGTCCAGGTCACTGACCCTCTGCGCTTCCAACTGTGTTGCTGCATGATTTGATTTAATGGCCCCTATTTTCAGGCCGCCCTAGCCTCGATCAGTATTCAGTTATGGAACCTCACCAGCCCCGCATCAGTCGCTGCCCACAATGCAGCAAGTCCTGTCGTAACGACAAAGAGAATCCCTTTCGTCCATTCTGCAGTGAACGCTGCAAGTTGATGGATTTGGGTGACTGGCTAGACGAGCGGCATGTGATTAGCGATTCGCCACCTGAATCAAGTTGGGCGGACAAACCGGACCCAGAGCCAGAAAGGTAGGCATACTGCTTATCGGGCAGCGGGCTGCTCGACCGTACTGATGCCCAATGCCTGCTCCAGTTCGATCATGCGTTCGGAGAAATCTGCTTCACTTGCTTGCACCAACACCCGCAGGCGCTCTAAAGCACGCATCGCCGCTTTCCTGTTACCCGCCTCGATGAACCATTCAGTCTCAAGAGACAGCGGAATCAGCGACGATGGTAGCAGGTCGGCTGCTTCATTCAGCGCCTGTATAGCCTTCATCAACTCGCCCGCCGCATGCAAATGATGCGCCTTGTAAATGAGCAACTTGTACCTTTCCAGGCCGGAGATATTCGCCGGGGTCATGACCCGGTCCAGCAAGGCTGCAAAGCGCCTACTGTCATACGCGCACTGCCCGTCCAGCCCCAGTATCGCCACAGCTACCAGGGCACTCAGGTAATAATCTGTCATCCGTGCCGGCGGCGGTACGCCCATGCTGTCCATATACTGGTTTGTTAAGGCTGCATCACGCAGACACAAGACGTATAAGCCGGCAATTTGCGTACGCGGGTCCCGGCTTTTTTCGAGTGTGGCCCATGCCTGCTCAAACTCGCCGTTACGCGCAAACTGCGCAGCAAACGTCGTTACCATCCGCGGGGACTGCGGATGTGCACGCCACATTGCCATGTAAAGGCTGTCTCGATCAGACCAAGTCTGTGCACGCATCAACGTGAGTGCCGCAAAGAGCAGCAACACCAGTAGCGCCAGCATTCCTCGCAACAACGGTTGCTTAAGACCGTCTCCCAGCACGGCGACAACGACAAGCAACAGCCCAAAACTACCGAAATAAGTCCTGTGTTCGTAAACCAGCTCCAATGGGATAATCGTTGATTCCATCAACTGGCTAGCCATGAATAACAGGATACCCAGGACTGCCAGTGGCTGGCTTCGCCGCAACAACCAGAGGCATGGCAGCAAGAGAGCCCAGCCCGCAATGGACCATAGTGTGGTCAAGGGGGTTGTAAGCCCGCTCGATATCACCACGTCATCATGCATGAAACCCATGTGGCTCTGAATCGGCAGACCTACCCACATTACATAATTCCAGACCACACGTGCCTCGGTAAGCAAGCGCTCGGTCAGGGTAAAGTCGCGCAAGTGATAACCACCGACAAGCCATCGGGGTTCGATCAGCATGTATGCGGCTGCGAGAAGCACCGGGAGAACGACAGTAACGCACAGTAACCATTTGATTTTATCCTTAATTTCCTTGTCATTGAGCGCAGGCAACATGCTTTCCAGTAACAGCACGTATACGCCAAGCAAGGCTCCATTTTCCTTGCTCAATGTAGCCAATGGCCAGCAAAGCAATAACGCCAGGCTGATTCTTGCCCAGCCCTTGCCTTCCGCCTGCAACGCGCGGCGGCCACTCAGATACAGTCCGAGACCAATCGCACAGAACATAGCTGACAGTATCGTCATGCGCTGAACGGTATACAGGACAGTGCTCACGTGAAGCGGGTGCAGCAACCACAGGGCACCAACCAGCAGCCCGGCAAGGCGCGCCCGCCTGGTGTCCCACCCCCCCAAATCCTCCAGGAGTCGACAGGCGAGCCACATGAAAGCCAGACCGGTCAACAGATGCAGGACGACATTGAACCACTTCCAGCCGGCCAGATTATCGCCACTGGTCATTGCACTAAAGATGAAGCTCAGCATGGATACTGGACGACCCAGAAGCCCGCTGCTACTGACCACGAACCGGTCGAACAACCCCGCCCACCCTGATTCCCGTGAGTTCAACAGCGGTTGCAAATTGGGGTAATCGTCAAATAACCAGGGACCTGCCACCCCATGCTGATAAATCAAAGCTGTCAGAATGGCGATGAACAGCGCCCCTAGCCAGGGAAGTAGGCGGAGTCGATCCATCAGTTAGAACTCGGCCACAGACTACGAATCGCCGCGATGCCCTGCGCGCCTGCGTGCCAGGCGGATTGAAGATCAGAAGGCGTCATGCCACCGATCATGTAAACGGGTAGCTTTGCCCTTTCAACCTGCTCTGCGGCAAGCCCCCATCCCAGTGCTGTGCTGTCGGGATGAGTCTGGGTCGGATTGACCGGCCCGAGTACTGCGAAATCGCAACCGAGCTCTTCGGCTTTTGCCAATTCTGCACCACCATGACAGGAGGCAGCCATCCAGCGCAGGCCCGGTGGTCGTTCAGTCATGCTCATCAGCCGTGAAGAGCTCAGATGCAGG
>JBFKKS010000204.1:0-4530 GCA_041630955.1 Nevskiales bacterium | reverse complement strand
GTCTCGTCGTCGCGAGCAGTATCTTCATCCGCCGGCGGCAAGGCATCAACCAACTCGCGCAACATGGCCGCCACACCCTGTCCGTGCGCGGCAGAAATCACATAGGGATCGGCCATGCCTAACTTGTGAAATTCGCTGGCGGCCACTTCAGTGGTGCGCCCCTCGGCCTTGTTAATGACCAAATGCGCTTTTTTGCCACGCTTTCGCAGCAACTGCAGGACCGTTTCATCGGCTGCGGTCAGTCCTTCTCTGACATCCACCAGGAACAGGACAACATCGGCTTCATCCAGGGCTTGCAGGCTCTGTTTTTCCGTGAGACTGGCCAGCACATCAACGTCATCGCCAATACCACCCGTATCGACCACGATACACCGCCTTCCGGCAGCCTCGCAGAAGCCATACTGACGATCTCGTGTCAGGCCGGGCTGATCAGCCACCAGGGCATTGCGACTACGTGTCAGCGCATTAAATAGGGTCGATTTACCGACATTGGGGCGGCCGATCAGGGCCAGGACAGGTAGCTGCGCGGTCATCTTGCATCGGCTCGGTAAGTCAAACTAGGGCTTTTTCAGCTCAACGGCTGCAAGGCGGCCGTTATCCGATAAGACATACAACCGCTTGCCTAGTACCAAAGGCGGCGCACTGACCCTGCCACTCACTGGTTGAGCACGTGCCACCAGCCTGCCATCTCGTGGTGAGATCCAGTGCACATAGCCTTCCAGATCAGCTACTGCCAGCAGGTCACCATGCACCACCGGTCGAGACAGTTCGCGGTACATCAAATTCTTTTGGCGCCAGATAATCGTGCCAGTAGCACGGTCAATAGCGACAACCTCACCGGTACGGGAGCTCACATACAGATCATCTACTGCCAGTGCCAGACCCGTAATGCTGGCCACTTCGGCCCGCCACTCGTTGCGCCCGCGACCAAAGTCCATCGCGACCAGATCTCCCGAATAGCTGACGGCATAAACCATACCGTCCACCTCCAGCGGTTCGGCATCCACATCAACCAGGCGTTCCAGTTCCGTTCGCCCGAGCGGGACGCTGACAACCGATTCCCAGGCTGGTTGGCCTGTGGTGATATCAAGCGAAATAACCTTACCGTTGTCGAGGCCCACCAGGGCGTTGCCGGCGACGATAACGGGCGCACCTGTACCACGCAATGACAGTGTTGGCACGCTTGTCGGCTGCACCCACAGCCGCCGACCGTTCTCCGCCGCCAGTCCGTAAATTCGCCCATCAAAACAGCGCACGATGATAATGGTTTCGGTACCACGCGGTGCGGCCAGCACTTCACCCGACAAACGGGTGACCCAACGCTGGCTACCATCACGACTGTCCAGTGCGATCACTTCACCATCGCTGGTGCCTACCAGCACCAGCAACCCGGCCAGGCCAGGCCCGCCCGACAGGCTTTTATTCAAGGCCGACTTCCATAGCCGTTTGCCACTATCCGCAGCAAAAGCGCTGACCTCTCCTGCCTCGCTCGCCGTATACAAAACGCCGTTGTCTGCTGCGATTCGAAAGCCACCAGGTTCATTTTCGAACCCTCCCGCGCGACTTCGCCAGACAACCTTGCTGCTTATCCCGTTGCCAGGCAGCGCCTCCAATTCAGTCGGCTCCGGCGGCTTGTCCGCAGAACTCGCACAGGCCCCCAGGTACATACACATAAGCAGCGCCGCTGCACGCATCAGCCCGGGTCTCGGCAAACCCCACAAGGAGGCATCTGAGTGAATCATGAATCTTCTGGCGGGGCAGCCGCTGGCGCCGGGGCCAGGTCATCCAGCTTTTGCAGCAAGCCGCCACTCGCAGTCATGCCAGCGTTTGGCCGTATACCCAGCGGGTCAGAAGAACTGTACTTAAGCGCTTCCTCGTAAGCAGCACGGGCTGACTCAATGTTGCCCTGTGCGAGATAAATATCGCCACGCAGCTCCGCATACAGGCCAGCAAACGCCCCCTGTTTACTGCCTTTCAGTAGCGCCAGTGCCTGTTCATCCTCACCCTGGGCCCATTGCAAACGGGCCAGTCTTAAGGTCGCAATATGTGCCAACTTATCGTCTTTCGCATGACTCGCGGCCCACTGCAGATGAGCTTCCGCCGCAGGCAAATCGTCGATCTGCACAAAATATTGTGCCAGCAGAAGGGCGCCCTGGACTGCATAGGCAGTACTGCTATACCCGTCTATCAGGCTCTGCTGTGCTTTATTAGCCGCCTCCAGGCTACCTGCCTGCAATCCCAGGCGTAGTCGCTCAAAATGTCCGGATGCCTGCTCGGCCTGGGTTTGCTGATGAGACTGCCACGCATTCCAGCCCAGCACCCCTCCGATAGACAGGCCCAGCCCGAGTAATACTGGCTGCCAGTTTTGCTTCCACCAGTCTTTAAGTTGTTGGGCTTGATCGTCGTCGTTAAAAGTTTCCACACTTGCTCCATAAGTTTTCTATGACTGAGCTGGCGTCACCCCCCCGCCAATGGGGGTTGCAACGCCAGCCTACCGGCCAATTCAGCCACTGCATCGGCCTGTTTGATCTCGTACTGTTCATCAGCGCTCCGCAGCGGTTTGACCTGCACACTGTTACTGGCGACTTCGGCATCGCCCAGAACCAGCGCGAATACCGCACCACTGCGATCTGCTTTTTTCATCTGTGTTTTAAAGCTGCCACCACCTGCATGCAGCACCAGCCTGAGATCAGGCAGGGCATCGCGCAGGTGTTCCGCCAGCATCATGGCAGGCTGTGCTGCGGCTTCGCCCATATGAGCCAGATAAACCTGCGGCGTATTATCCAGCAAAGTGGTTTCCTGCATCTCCATCAGTGTTACCAGCCGTTCAACGCCCATGGCAAAACCGATCGCTGGCGTAGGTTTGCCACCCAGTTGGGTGACCAGGTCGTCGTAACGGCCGCCAGAGCATACCGCATCCTGCGCACCCAATTGGTCCGTGGTCCACTCAAAAACCGTGCGCGAATAATAATCCAGCCCTCGTACAATGCGAGGATTGATGCTGAACTTCTGACCCGCCGCCTTCAGGCCCGCGCAAACTGCTTCGAAATGTTCAGCTGATTCCGCATCAAGATGATCCAGCAGGCTTGGGGCGGCAGCGATGATATCAGTCAATTCAGGATTCTTGCTGTCCAGGATGCGCAGTGGATTGCTATCCAGACGTCGCTTGCTGTCATCGTCAAGCTTGTCGAAATGGCCGCGGAAATATTCGACCAGCAGTGCACGATAGGCCGTGCGCGATTCACTCGTCCCCAGCGAATTGAGTTGTAACCGCAAGCCTTTTATGCCCAAGCGCCGCCACAGACGTGCTGACATCAAGAGCAATTCAATATCGATATCTGGCCCACTCAGGCCAAACGCCTCGACACCATATTGATGAAATTGCCGGTAGCGACCCTTCTGTGGACGTTCATATCGAAACATCGGACCGCCGTACCAGAGGCGTTGCACCTGGTTATGCAACAGGCCATGTTGGATCGCGGCTCTCACGCAGCCCGCAGTGCCTTCGGGGCGCAAACTGATACTCTCACCACCGCGATCTTCAAAGGTATACATCTCTTTTTCGACGATGTCGGTTACTTCACCAATTGATCGCTTGAAGAGCTCGGTTCGTTCAACCAGTGGAAGTCGGATTTCACTATAGCCATAAGCAACACAGACATCGGCAAGAGCCTGTTGTACGGTCTGCCATCGGGGGCTGTCTTCAGGCAGGATGTCATTCATCCCGCGAATAGCTTGGTAGGCGTTCGCCACGTCTTTATCCGTTATGTTCTATTGTTCGCCAGCGAGCCGTTGCTCACGAGCACGGGCAGCGCGATTACGAATCATGCGCTCCAGTTGGTCAACCATTTCATCATTGCGCAGCTTGTGCTGAATCTCACCATCCACATACACCGAGTTAGGTCGACCACCAGCCAAGCCTATTGCCGCCTCGCGCGCCTCACCCGGTCCGTTGACAACACAACCAATCACGGCAACATCCAGCGGTTCGTCAATATCCTCCAAGCGCACTTCCAGTTCATTGACTGTTTTAATGACATCGAAATTCTGTCTTGAACAGGAGGGGCAGGCAATCAGGTTGATGCCGCGGGAACGCAGGTGCAGGGACTTGAGAATATCCCAGCCCACTTTGATCTCTTCAACTGGGTCGGCCGCCAGTGAAACACGAATAGTATCGCCGATGCCGTCAGCCAGAAGCATGCCCATTCCGATTGCCGACTTGACTGAACCCGCTCGAGCACCACCCGCTTCGGTAATTCCCAGGTGCAGGGGCTGGTCGATCATTGTCGCCAGCTTACGGTAGGCCTCCACCGTCATGAACACCTCAGAGGCCTTGAGACTGACCTTGTATTCAGTGAAATTATGGCGATCCAGAATCTCTATATGCCTGAGTGCGGATTCCACCACTGCGTCTGCATTGGGCTCGCCGTATTTCTCCTGCAGATCCTTTTCCAGCGAACCGGCATTGACACCAATGCGAATCGGAACGCCATGATAGGTAGCGCAATCAATGACCTCGCGTACCTTTTT
>JBFKKS010000203.1:0-4536 GCA_041630955.1 Nevskiales bacterium | reverse complement strand
TTAAACCGTGGCTGGCGAACGCGTGGCAAATGGGCCATCTTCTTGCGTATGGTCTCTTCCAGCTGCGCCAGCTCATTAGGCGTGTCGCGTGGCCCCAGCCAGACAGGAATTTGCGGATTGTTAAAGCTGCCAGCGCAGTCGAGCTTAAGATTAAACGGGGCTGATCTGAGCTCGCTGGCTGCTCTCATGGCAGCTGATTCAACATCCGCGGTGACTTCATCCCCCAGAAAATAGAGGGTGATGTGGTAGCGTGCCGGATTAATCAGTCGGCCACCCAGGTCCTGCGTGGTTCTTAATGATTGCGCGACCTGTGCAATGGCAGGACCGATGGTCCTGAGTGGTGTCAGGGCAAAGAACAGACGGTTATGGATGGTCACAGTCGTTCAGGCGGCATGCAAAAGACCGCTATGTCGTAACAGCGGTTCGATTGAGGGTTCACGTCCTCTGAAGCGGGTAAACAGTTCCATGGCTTCGGCACTGCCGCCCTGGCTGAGTATGCAGTCCCTGAAGCGGGCACCGGTTTCGGCATTGAATACCCCTTCTTCCTCAAAAGCGGAAAATGCGTCAGCGGAAAGGACTTCGGCCCATTTGTAACTGTAGTAGCCGGCCGCGTATCCACCTGCAAAGATGTGCCCGAAGCTGTTGGCGAAACGGTTAAATGCTGGTGGTGTGATGACACTGACTTCAGCACGAACCTGTGACAGGGTCTCTTCAATTCTCGCGCCCTCACTGGGGTTGTAGTCACGATGCAGAAGGAAATCAAACAGGGAGAGCTCGATTTGCCTCACCATCATCAGGGCAGCATGGAAGTGTCGCGTATTGTTAAGCCGCTGATACAGGTCATCCGGCATTGCTTCACCTGTCTCATGATGATGAGCGAACTGGTCGAGGGCCGATTTTTCCCAGCACCAGTTCTCCAGGAACTGGCTGGGTAATTCGACCGCGTCCCAGGCCACGCCGTTGATCCCGGCTACATCGGCACAGTCGACGCGGGTCAGCAAATGATGCAGACCATGACCAAATTCATGGAACAGTGTGACAAGCTCATCGTGCGTCAATAACGCGGGTTTACGACCCACGGGCGGGTTAAAGTTACAGGTCAGAAATGCGATGGGGAGTTGCTGGCCGTTCATGCGTAACCGGCGCCCCAGGCAGTCATCCATCCATGCGCCGCTGCGCTTGGCCTCGCGGGCATAGGGATCGAGATAGAAGTAGCCGATGCTTTCCCCGCCGGCATCCAGCACCGCATAGGCGGTGACATCCTTGTGCCAGGTAGCGATCTCTTCTACAGGCTCAAAATTCACCCCAAACAGGCGGGACGCGACTTCAAACAGTCCCTGGATGGCCTGCGGTGCCGGGAAGTAGGGACGCAGTTCTTCATCAGATATGGCGTAACGCTGCTGGCGTAATTTTTCGGCATAGTAGCCGGTGTCCCATGCTTGCAGGTCGTCAAGTCCATCCAGTTCTCTGGCAAAGGCACGCAGCTCGTCCAGTTCCGACTGGGCCTTGGGTTTGCTGCGTTGAGCCAGGTCCCGTAGAAAATTAACCACTTCATCTGTTTGGCGGGCCATCTTGGTGGCCAGTGAGCGTTCTGCGTAGTTATTGAAGCCAAGTAGTTGGGCAGCCTCATGGCGCAAGGCAAGAATCTCTTCCATCACCTCTCGGTTATCCCATTGCCCCGCATGCGGACCCTGATCCGAGGCACGGGTACAAAAGGCGGTATACAGTTCTTCACGCAGGCTGCGGTCTTGCGCATAGGTCATCACGGCGTGATAACTGGGAAAATCGAGGCCTATAAGCCAGCCGCCCCGGTCTTTATAGTCATCTTTGCTTGCGGCTTTCTGTTCTGCCATCGCCAGAGCAGTTGCTGGCAGGCCTGCCAGGCTTTCTGCTGAATTGAAATGTTTAGTCCAGGCGTCGGTGGCGTCAAGCAGGTTTTCCTCGAACCGGGTCGACAGTTCCGAGAGGCGCTGTTGAATAGTCTTGTAACGAGCCTGTTGCTCCGGTGGCAGGTCGATGCCGCTTAAATGAAAATCCCTGAGGGCATTGGTGATAACTTTCCTTTGCGCAGGTTCGAGCAGCTCGAAATCATCGCGTTGCGAGACGGCCAGATAGCAGGCATGCAGCGCTGCATGCTGGCCCAGGTCGCTGCTGTACTCACTGATTAGTGGCAGGCAGGCGTTATAGGCGGCCCGCCATTCCGCTGTATTGGTTACCGCATTGAGGTGGCCGACTGGCGAAAAAGCACGATGCAGACGGTCGTCAAGCTCTTCCAGTGGCCGGATCAGGCTCTCCCAATCCATGTTTCCCGGCTCTGCGGTCAGGGCATCAATCGCTGCGCGGTTCTCCTGGAGTATTTGCCGAATAGCGGGCTCCGCCTGGGCAGGACTGATCTGGTCGAACGGCGGTAAATCTGAACCGCTTTGCTGGTTTGCGTAATCAAGAAGTGCGTTGGTCATAGTCTTCGGCCTGAGTGAGCCGGATAACATAGCAGATTAGATGATCTAAATTGCGTTTGCGCGGATGCTGATGGCCCAGACCAGTGTCCCGATCAGGCCCAGAAAACAGACCAGGCTGCCGACGGTGAGCAGGCGATAGCGATTGATGAGACGAGCCTGTGGTACGCCGGAAATCATGAATGGGCGGCCATCCAGTGGGCGGGACAACACGTGCAGACCGGGTGGCATGTTGTGGTCAATCAGGTCGCGGCGGACCTGTTTAAGGGCTACCCGCCTTGCGGCCTCCCATTCAGTTGCATCAATGCGGCCGTCCTTATTGATATCGAACCGCTTTTGCAGCAGGGCCTGATCCTGCTTCCATTCTCGCATCAGTTCATTTAATTCAGCCTTTTCATCGAAGTGACCAACCATGGCCCGCTGCGTTCGAAAGTATCCGATGGTATACAGCGCAGAACCTGGCATAAGCAGGCGTTCTTCATAGTGGTACTGAGCGAATAGGGAAAAGAGATTGTGTCTGGGCCCTGTCTTTGGCCAGCGCGTGTTGCCGTGCCATTTGTGTCGGCTGTTGGGGCGGATGCTTGCGCCCTCCGGGTCGATGACGCATTCGCCCGTGAAGTCATCCAGCAGGAACAGGTCATCGCTGCGGCCACGATCAACTGTGCGAACCCGAGGGCCGCTGCGGTTGTTGTTGTGCTGTGTTTCTGTGATGCGATATTCCCACCACAGGCAGGGCGTGCAGCTCAATGGGGACAGGATGGGCTCACCTGGCATCATTTTGCCGCGACCCTCGAGTTCCACGTAACCCTGGGCGGCCGATCGTATTCGCGAGGTGGGAAGGTCTTCCATCAGGCGTGCATGACGCAGACTACGCTGGAACAGGTACAGGGCGCCCAGGATAAGGCCGCCGGCGAGTATTGTGGCAACAAGAAAGGCGCCCGGCGAGGCGCCCTGAATAGCTTCCGTCATGGCCTGCCTGGATTAACTGCCGAACAGGGCTTTGACGTCAACGTCCTGAGTTTCTTCTTCGCTGAATTCCAGCAGATCGGCACCCTTGAAGTTAAACATACGGGCGATGATCAGATCAGGGAATTGCTCAATACGCACATTATTGGCATTCACACTTTCGTTATAGAACTCGCGGCGATCCGCGATGGCGTCTTCCAGGCCACTGATGCGGGCTTGCAGTTGCTGGAAGCTCTGATTGGCCTTGAGTTCCGGGTAAGCCTCGGCAACGGCAAATAATTGCCCAAGGCCCATTCTCATGGCTGTTTCGGCTTTTCCCACGCCTTTGACATCACCTGCCTCACGGGCTGTCTGCGCCGCAGATCGGGCCTGCATGACTTTCTCCAGCGTGTCACGTTCGAATTCCATGTACTGCTTGCAGGTTTCAACCAGCTTGGGAAGTTCGTCATGACGTTGGCGAAGCAAAACATCGATATTGCTCCATGCTTTGGTGACGCCATGCTTGAGTGTGACCAGCGCATTAAAAATGACAATAGCGTAGAGAATCAGTGCAACGATGCCGCCAAGAATGACCCAACCCATAATCGATTCGTTTTCCATGTTGTATCCTTCGTTATTCTGGTACGTCGCTATCAAGGCAACGCGTTGAGTTTACCTGCTTAATATTCTGTGCAAATGACAACAAATCAAGTTTCTTACGATTTCCTGGTGGTCGGTGGCGGCAGCGGAGGCATCGCGGCAGCCCGTCGCGCTGCGCAGCATGGTGCGCGCGTCGCCGTTATTGAGCATCAAAGACTGGGTGGCACCTGTGTCAATGTCGGTTGCGTGCCCAAGAAGCTGATGTGGCATGCCGCAGGGTTTGTCGATGCCTTTCACAAGGCGCAGGACTATGGCTTCTCGCTGAGTGAATGGTCCCTGGACTGGGGTAAATTGGTCGAGCGCAGGGAAGCATACCTGCGTCGACTGAATGACATTTACGGTAACAACCTGAAAGCAGATGGGATAACGATCATCACAGGGCATGCCCGTTTTGTGGCGTCTGGGACCTTGGAAGTCAATGGCGAGCGGCTGACTGCCCCGCATATTCTGATTGCCACGGGCGGGCAACCCGTAT
>JBFKKS010000202.1:0-4542 GCA_041630955.1 Nevskiales bacterium | reverse complement strand
TTGACCAGATGCCGGACTTCGTACTGGCGCAATCACCACGCTCACGCCAGTTCGTGATGCCCCCCAACCCGACCGGATATGCCGCGCAGCTGCTGGCCGAGGGCGCGCGACGAGTCGGCTACTCGCCTTTCCCCTACCCGGCGGCAGTGAACTCGGTTGAGTTCGATGGGCGTCCGCGCTGTAATTCCTGCCAGCTCTGTTCGGGCTTCGGTTGCCCGATCAACGCACGGGGTGACTCGCTGGTGTCCTTCCTGAACCCGGCCGTACTCAGCGGCAAGACGCGGGTGATTGAACGTGCGCTGGCTTATCGCATTGAAACCAACGCCGCCGGCAGCAAGGCCACGGCGGTGCATTACTACGACAAGAACGGCGATTCCCAGAGTCTGTCGGCCGACAAGATTCTGATTGCCGGCAGCCCGATCCAGACAGCCCGCCTGCTTTTGCTGTCAGCCAATACGGCCCACCCCAACGGGCTCGGCAACCGTTCTGATCAGGTTGGTCGCAACCTGATGTTCCATAACTTCATCCTTGGTGGGGCGGCATTTGAGCGAAACGTGCAATCCCTGCGTGCCCAGAGCACCACCCTGGAAGTCGATGACCTGGTGGGCCCGTTCACCGGCCCCGAGGTGCAGGCACTGGGCGTGCCCTACCTCAAGGGCGCCCTGATACAGATCGGCTCCGGCCTGCCCTTGCTGACCGAGGCCTATACCTATGGCGGCTTTACTGACTTCGGGCTGGCACACAAGAACCTCATGCGACAGTCACCCATGCGGCTGCGCATTGCCGGGGTGCAGTTCGTTGGCGAGGACCTGCCCCAGGCCGACAACCGGGTCGACCTGGATCCGGAGGTCAAGGACTGGCATGGCCTGCCCTCCCCACGCGTGACCTACGCACCCCACCAGCACGAAAAGGCGGGCTCGCAGTTCTTCGGGCCACGCATTCAAGCCATGCTCATGGCCACGCCTGGCGCGATCGGTGCCGCCATCATTCCCAATCCGCTGATCTCCGACGCCGCACCGAGTACTTTCCACCAGGCGGGCACGGCGCGCATGGGAGATGACCCGGAGACCTCGGTCTGCGACCGCAATGGTCGGCTGCATGACGTGGATAATGTGCATGTCATGGACGGTTCGACTTTCCCCACCTTTCCGGGCTTTAACCCCACCGTAACGGTTCTGGCGAATGCGCTGAGAATCTCGCGCAACATCATTGACGGAATTACCTGATGAAGAAATTACTGCTCTGCCTGTTCCTGGCACTGACCCTCACGGCCTGCCTGCACGACGATGATGACGACGGCGGCAATCGCGGCACTGGCCCCGGCAACCCCGGCGAGGGTGAGGTCCGCACTGGCCCGTTCAAGTTATTGCTGTTCACCAAGACAGCCGGCTTTCGCCACCCCTCGATCGAGGTGGGTGTGGCGACCGTGCAGCAGCTTGGGGCGGATAATGACTTCAGTGTCGATCACACCGAGGATGCCAGCGTATTCAATACCGACAACCTGTCCCAGTACGAGGCGGTTTTCTTCCTGAACACCACGCTGGACGTGCTGGACGACCCGCAACAGCTCGCTTTCGAGGACTACATCACGGGTGGCGGTGCCTTCGTCGGGGTACATTCGGCGGCCGACACCGAGCACGAATGGCCCTTCTATGGCGAAGTGGTAGGCGCGCAGTTCCTGGCCCATCCGGTGGCAAACCAGCCCGGTACGTTGCGCCTGGAAGACCCCGATCATCCCTCTGTTGCCCACCTGGGCGACCCATGGCAGTTGGCACTGGAAGAATTCTATTCATTCAAGACCAACCCGCGTGGCAGCGTGCGGGTGATTACGAGTATTGACGAAAGCAGTTACATGCAGGATCCGAACACAAGCTGTGATCCCAGCGGCCCGACCTTTCCGCAGGGTTTCAGCGGTGTGATGGGAGACCACCCCATGACCTGGTGCCATGACAAGTTTGCCGGCCGGGCCTGGTACACGGCACTGGGCCATGAGCCCTACCTGTACCTGCTGCCGGAATTCCAGCAGCATCTTCTCAATGGCATTTTCACTGCCACCCGGCGCGTGGCCGCCAATTGCGAGGTGAATGAGAAGCCAGCCGAAGTGCCCGAGTACGTTGAGCCGGAACTGATCGCCTGTGAAACGACATTACCCCCCTGATATAACCGCGGGGTAGTACAAGCCGGGGTTACTTGGCCTTCAGCTTCAGTTTCTTGGGTTTCGGTTTGGCCGGTGCCTTGGCAGCAGCAACGGGCCCTATGGCGGGCTTGGGCTTGTCCTTGAAACCGCCCTTGGCTTTAGGTCCCGGCTTGCCCTTGAAGTCGCCCTTGGTCTTTTTTTTGAAGTCAGACTTGCCCTTGAAATCGCCTTTGGACTTGAAGCCACCCTTCTTATGCGGCGGCCCATCCTTCTTGAATGACTTCTTGAAACCTTCGCGTTTGGGCGGCGCCCCTGCCCCGCCTTCGGCCACGCGGGTGATCTGCAACTGCTGACCCGACACCCAGACCTTCTTCAAATCCTTGAAGATGCTGTTCGGCATGCCCTTGGGCAGATCGACAAAGCTGTGATCATCACGAATATCGATGCGACCGATGTGCTGGCTGTCCATCCCGGCTTCATTGGCGATAGCACCCACGATATTGCCCGGTTGCACGCCATGCTCATGCCCCACTTCCAGGCGAAAGGTTTCCTTATCCACATCATCGCCAGCCGGACGTTCACGTCGCGGGCGTTCGGGCCGCTCAGACCGGCGGTCATCACGCTTGTTGCCGCGCTTGTCATCACGGTCACGGCGCGGCGGTCGTTCGTCATCAAAGCGAGCACCACCCTTTTGCTCCTTTTTAAGCAGTAGCGGCTGGCCGTCCTGCACTAGTTTGGCCAGTGCGGCAGCGATCTCCAGTGCCGGGATATTCTGCTCAGACTCGATCTCGCTGATCATCTGCTGGAAAAATGCGGTGTCCGAGTCGGGCGCAAGCGCCTCGGTCAGCCGCATCTTGAAGGCCGCAACGCGCTTGTTGTTAATCAGCTCAACCGAGGGCAGTTCCATGCGTTCAATGCGCTGCTTGGTGGCATGCTCAATGGCGCCAAGCATGCGACGCTCACGGGGTGCCACGAACAGGATTGCCTCGCCCTTGCGACCCGCGCGGCCGGTGCGGCCGATACGATGCACGTAAGACTCGGTGTCATAGGGAATGTCGTAGTTGATCACGTGACTAACGCGATCCACATCGATGCCGCGTGCCACCACGTCGGTCGCCACCAGGATATCGAGTTTGCCGGCCTTGAACTGCTCAATCGTACGCTCACGCTGGCGCTGTTCCATATCGCCATTGATGGCAACGGCCTCATGGCCGCGTGCTGCCAGCCTGTCGGCCAGCTCGATAGTGCCCAGCTTGGTGCGGGCAAACACGATCACGCCGTCGTAGTCCTCGCCCTCGAGTATGCGGGTTAATGCATCCAGCTTGTGC
This sequence comes from Nevskiales bacterium, assembly GCA_041630955.1. Classification (GTDB taxonomy): domain Bacteria; phylum Pseudomonadota; class Gammaproteobacteria; order Nevskiales; family CAJXLF01; genus JBFKKS01. Next base: position 1,077 of record JBFKKS010000202.1, on the reverse strand, counting down.
ATGCCACTGACCAGCCACATGCGCTGGCGTGTGTTCGATACGGTTGAAGTCTGCGCCTTGATGGTGATCTCTTCCGGATCCGTCAGATGCTTCTGCGCGATGCGGCGGATTACCGTGGGCATGGTGGCCGAGAACAGGGCAACCTGACGTTCGGGCGGGGTCTGTGACAACACCCATTCCACGTCATCAACAAAACCCATGCGCAACATTTCATCGGCCTCGTCCAGCACCAGTGCCTTGAGACTATCGAGCTTGAGCGTGCCACGCTTGATGTGATCCACCACCCGGCCGGGGGTACCCACGACCACGTGTACGCCCCGCTTCAGGGAACGAAGCTGTCCGGTGTAGGACTGGCCGCCATAGATGGGCAACACATGAAAACCCTTGAGTGTCGCCGCGTATTTCTGGAAGGCTTCGGACACCTGAATGGCCAGTTCACGGGTGGGCGCCAGCACCAGCACCTGCGGATCACGCTGTTGCAGATCAAGCTTGGAGAGCAAGGGCAAGGCAAACGCGGCTGTCTTGCCGGTGCCGGTCTGGGCCTGGCCCAGTACATCACGACCTGCCAGCACATGCGGAATAATCGCCGCCTGAATAGGAGACGGGGTTTCATAGCCCACTGCATCGAGGGCGTTCAGGATGGGTTCGGACAGGCCGAGTTCAGAAAATTTCGGGCTGGGGGTAGCGTCGCTAGTCATACAATTCCGGCTGTGGCATTAGTGAAGAATAGCCACCGGATATGCCAGCCCGGTTAACTCAGTCAGCCGAACATTATAACCTGTTCCAGATTTTTATGTGTTGCAACGCAACATCGGAATCGGCAACCCCTCGCTGGTTGCTGATTTGCGTCGGTGGCGAACCCCTACGAACCTACTGGCAGGTGGTGGCATCCCCGCTGGCTCCGCCCGCTGCCGCCCAGCGATTGGCTGCTGCATCGACGCGTGCCAGTAGTTCCTGTGCATCGGCCGGCAACAGAAAGCCCGCTGCCACCGTGCGCTGGGTGGCTGCCTGCATCTGGCAACGATAATCCGCGTGGCTTGGGTAACGCTGCAGCAGTTCGAGATCGCTTAAGGGCAC
>JBFKKS010000201.1:0-4544 GCA_041630955.1 Nevskiales bacterium | reverse complement strand
GGACGTAGCGTAATCAGGGATCTGCGCAGAGAAATCTTCGACAAACTTTTGGCCATGCCGGTGGCTTATTACGATCACAGCACCTCCGGCAAGTTGATCTCCAAGCTCACCTACAACGTTGAACAGATATCAAATTCGGTCACCAGTGCCGTGGTGTCTGTGATCAAGGATGGCCTGACAGTAGTTGGCCTTATTTCATTGATGTTTTATCTGAGCCCCAAGATGGCCATGCTTGTCTTTATCGGGGGGCCGATTATTGCCGGGGCGATGCTGTTCGTCAGTAAACGTTTTCGCCGATACAGCAAGCGTATACAGAACTCGATGGGTGACGTGACCCATGTGAGTGAAGAGATTATCAGTGGCCAGCGCGTGGTCAAAGTGTTTGGCGGACAGAACTATGAACGCGAGCATTTTGCAGATGTGAATGAAAATAATCGTGTGCTGCATAACCGCCTGACGAGGGCGCAGGCTGTGAGTACACCGATTGTTCAGTTTATTGCGGCCATTGCTATTGCTGCCGTGATCTATATGGCCACATCAGCACCAGCAGATGAGGTCCTTACGCCGGGCTCATTCATCTCGTTCTTCGGGGCAATGATCGGCTTAATGGGGCCACTGCGCCGACTCAGCATTGTGAATGGCACCATTCAAAAAGGTATCGCGGCTGCTACCTCCATATTTGAGTTGCTGGAAGAAGTGATCGAAGACAACGGTGGGGGGCTGACAGTAGACCGGGCTCAAGGAGAGCTTAAACTCCAGAATATGAGCTTTAGATACCCGCACGGCGACAAGCTGGTCTTGCAGGATATCGATCTTGAAATCAAGGCCGGTCAGATGGTTGCTTTTGTTGGGCGATCGGGAAGTGGGAAAAGCACGCTGCTGGGGCTGATTCCACGCTTTTATGACCCAACGGGCGGGAAGATTCTTCTCGATAACCATGACCTGCGCGACTACGATCTGGAAAACCTGCGCAAACAGGTCGCACTCGTGGACCAGAACGTTGTGTTGTTTAACGATACGGTTGCGAGGAACATCGCCTACGGTACGTTGAATAGCGCGAGTAGAGAACAGATTACCGAAGCCGCACGCCAGGCCCATGCGCTTGAATTCATAGAGAAGCTGCCCAAGGGTTTGGATACGGAAGTCGGGCAGCATGGTGTGTTACTTTCTGGCGGACAGCGTCAGCGGCTCGCGATTGCCCGTGCGCTGCTTAAAGATGCCCCGATCCTTATTCTGGATGAGGCCACCTCAGCACTGGATACCGAATCGGAGCGTATGATCCAGGACGCCCTGGAGAAGCTGGTCAAGGAGCGCACCACGCTGGTCATTGCTCATCGGTTATCAACCGTTCAACAGGCCGACTTAATCGTGGTGATGGATGAAGGGCGCATGGTTGAAAAAGGAAAGCATGAAGAATTACTGGCCATGAACGGTCACTATGCTGCCTTGTATCGTGTTCAGCTAGAGGGTAAGCCCGCTGCTTGAGCGTATCTGGTATGGCGGTCACCCGCTGAAGTGGCTCCTGTGGCCTCTGTCCCTGCTGTTTGGGCTCTTATCGGCCGTACGAAGAGGGCTGTACCGTATCGGCCTGCTCAGTCAAACCGTTATGCCTGTTCCGGTGCTTGTAATCGGGAATATCACGGTGGGTGGGACCGGCAAGACTCCACTGGCTTTGCATATCATTGAACAACTGAAGGCACGCGGTTGGCGACCGGGCATCGTCAGTCGGGGATATGGAGGAAATGCACCTTCCTACCCGTTTAGCGTGTCGGCAAATACTGACCCTGAACTGGCAGGTGACGAGCCCGTTTTACTGGCTGCCCGTAGCGGATGTCCACTGGTTGTTGACCCGGTTCGAAGTCGGGCAGGAATTACCTTGGTGACGGAGCACAAGGTGAACGTGATTATTAGCGATGACGGCTTGCAACACTATGCTCTGGCACGAGACCTTGAGATCGTGGTTGTAGATGACAAACGTCGTTTTGGAAATGGCATGCTGTTACCAGCGGGGCCTCTCAGAGAAAGCCCTAACCGACTGGCCAGGGTTGATGCAGTGCTGGTCAACGGCGCGTCGGGCGACGAGGCAGGCTTTGAACTGGAGCCCGGGAGCCTGCGACAGGTTGGAGGACAACAGGAAATGCGCCTGGAAGAATTACGCGGGCAGAAAGTACATGCAGTCGCTGCGATAGGTTATCCAGAAAGGTTTTTCTCGACTCTGGAACAGTCTGGAATCCAACTATTACGGCACGCATTTCCCGATCATCATGCCTTCACTGCAGATGATGTCCAGTTTGATGACGAACTGAAGATACTGATGACAGAGAAGGACGCGGTAAAATGTCGACTTATCGCGAATGATAAATTCTGGTATTTGCCGGTTTCAGCCAGGCCTAATCTGCCGGGTGACGAGTGCTTGCAGAAAATATTCAAGTCACTCGGAAGCCCGCCTGCTTGACCGCCTTAATTCTAGACAGGAACAATTTGCCCAATGGATAACAAGCTTCTGGATATTCTCGTCTGCCCTTTGTGCAATGGGCCATTGATATGGCGAGCGGCCGATCAGGAACTCATATGTGAGCAGGACCAGCTTGGCTTTCCGGTTCGTGATGGCATTCCGGTCATGTTGCCGGAGGAGGCGCGCAGCCTTGTCACCGAGGAACCAGAAATAAGGACCACTGACTAATGTCATCAGGCCTATCCTTTCGAGTAGTCATTCCAGCGAGACTTGGCTCTACACGATTACCTGGAAAGGTTTTGCGAGAATTGGCGGGCGCTACACTCCTTGAGCATGTTCACAGGCGCGCCTGTGAAAGCGGTGCTGACGAAGTCATTATCGCAACCGATAGCAGGGAGGTTTATCAAGCTGCTGAAAGTTTCGGAGCCACGGTGAGTATGACATCCGATACGCACGAGTCCGGTACAGATCGTATTCAAGAGGTTGTGAGCGCTAAAGGTTGGGCGGATGACGAGATCGTCGTCAATCTTCAGGGAGATGAACCGGGCATGCCGCCTTTGCTAATCAGGCAGGTGGCGCAAAACCTGGGTGCGATCCCGTCTGCTGATATTGCGACGCTGGGTTATCCAATTCAGAGCTGGGAGGACTGGCAGGATCCAGGGCTGGTTAAGTTGGTTAAAGATGAACAGGGCATGGCGTTGTATTTTAGCCGCGCCCCGATTCCGGCTGACCGTGCAGCACTGCTGACGGGAGAGCAACGTCTGCCAGTGGCGGGTGCCTGGGGCCACATCGGTCTTTATGCATATCGGGTACACGCACTGCATCGCTTCAGCCAATTGGCACCGGCAGCCCTAGAGAGCTGTGAGGCTCTAGAGCAGTTACGTGCGATGGCTCATGGGTTGAGGATTCATGTGGGTGAAGCGAGCCAGAGGCCGGGCATAGGTGTTGATACAGAGGCCGATCTGGCGCGAGCCGCAGAAGAGCTAGCCAGCTATTCCGAGGCTAATAACTAGCCAAGCGAATCAAGTAAGTCTTGAAACTCATCCAGTAGCTGTCCGTCACTATCGTAGACGGCGACTGTCCGCGTTGTCGGAACTCGCCTATGGGCTTCGCCCCACTGATCAGGCTGGATTTCATGCTCATCGCTCCGCAACACCAACAGGGGATTCGAGCCATCCGCATCCAGTATCTCAATAATGCGGCAGGGAAGGCCGCGGAAGTTCAGAAATTGCCCGATTAACTTCCGCAGCTGATCAGTATGCTGGTCCATTGTTCACCTGCCCGGTTTGCTGTGCCTGCGGCTAGATGGCTTCTTGCTTTGATTCCTTTGCCTTATCTGTAGCCGGCTTTTCCCTGGCTGGCATGCTCGAACCCGACTTGCTTGTATCGGTCTGGATTGCGCCAGGCGGGGTGGCGCTCGGCTTGGGTTCCAGCGTTTTTTCTGGCCTTATAGATGTATCTTTTACCGCCGCGCTGGGTCCTGACTGTCGATCAGCTGCGGATTCGGCGGGTTTCTGTGCAGCAGCACTTATAGACTGCTGGGCAGGCTGCGGTTGTTGCTGTAAGGGTTTAGATGCTTGCACCTGAGCATCAACGGGGGCGGCAGCGCTGCTGGCCTCACGTTTTGTCTCGACCTGCTTTAGAGCTGGCGTGGCAGAAGGTATAGGTGCAGACACTGGGGCCTTATTTGTAGGCTCAGAACGGGCAGGTGCGCTGCTCGCAGCCGTATCTACAGGCGCATCCCCGCCTTGAGCGGCAGGTTGAGATGCAGTTGCACGTGTATCAGGCCTCTTATCGGCGTCTGCGGGACGATTATTACTGCTGGCTGTGGTTTTGTCGGCAGATACGGTCTGTGCCTGGTTTGTTTCAGCCTGCTTGTCGGCAACGGGTTGATTGCTGGTTTTTGGGTTTTCGCCCTGGTTTGAGGATGGTGGGTTTTCGCTGTTTGCTTGAGTGCCAGCTGCAGCTGGAGTCTCACCTTGCCGACGGCCTCGGCGACCCCCGCGACGGCCTCGGCGGTTCCGTGAGCGCTTCTGCTCACTGTTATCTGGATTGCTTGCAGTGGTGTCACTGGCTGCGTCTGCTGGTC
>JBFKKS010000200.1:0-4564 GCA_041630955.1 Nevskiales bacterium | reverse complement strand
GCCCTGCGTACCCCCACCCAGTACGCAGAGGAGATCAAGATCAAGTACGGCTGTGCCCTGCCGGAACTGATTGAATCCGATGAGGCGATAGAGGTACCCAGTGTGGGCGAGCGTCCGGCACGGCGCCTCAGCCGTCACACCCTGGCCGAGGTCATCAAGCCCCGTTACGAGGAACTGTTTCTGCTGATTCAGAAAGAACTGATCCGTAGTGGCTTTGAAGACCTCGTGGCGGGGGGAGTGGTGCTGACCGGCGGGTCTTCGAAGATGGAGGGCGTCGCCGAGCTGGCGGAGGAAGTATTTCACATGCCGGTACGTCAGGGCGTGCCGCAGAACATCACCGGTTTGACCGATGTGGTGAGTAATCCCATTCACGCCACCGGCGTGGGCCTGCTGATCTTCAGCAGGAAGAATTTGCCGCGCTATCAGTTTGGCGGCGAAAGCAATCCGTTCATGCAGACCTGGTCGCGCATGAAGGGATGGTTCCAAGGCAACTTTTAGACCAGGTACAGCGATTTTTTTAACAGGCAACACAGGCAATCTCAGGAGACGTCATCATGGCTGAAATATTTGAATTTGTAGACAACCGCACGGACGGTGCGGTCATTAAAGTAGTGGGTGTCGGTGGCGGTGGTAGCAACACCGTCAACCAGATGGTTGAAGCCGGCATCGAAGGCGTGGAATTTATCTGCGCGAATACCGACGCACAGCACCTGGAAAGCTGTCGTGCTGATCGTTTGATCCAGCTAGGGCCCAACACAACACGCGGTCTGGGTGCGGGCGCTGATCCCAATGTTGGCCGTCAGTCAGCCGAGGAGGTAAAGGAAGAAATTCGCCAGGCCCTGGAAGGAACGGACATGCTGTTCGTGACTGCCGGCATGGGTGGTGGTACCGGTACCGGTGCCGCACCAGTCGTGGCGCAGGTCGCGCGTGAGCTGGGTATCCTGACTCTGGCCGTTGTTACCAAGCCATTTCCATTCGAACGCGCCAAGCGTATGCAGATAGCCAAGCAGGGTATTGATCAGCTGCATCAGTACGTGGATTCGCTCATCGTGATTCCTAACGAGAAACTGCCCGTTGTGCTCGGCAAGGAAGCCACGCTGCTGGATGCTTTCAAATCCGCTAATGACGTTTTACAGAACGCGGTGCAGGGTATCTCTGACCTGATCACGCGTCCCGGCATGCTAAACGTTGACTTCGCCGACGTGCGCCGCGTGATGTCAGTGCAGGGCATGGCCATGATGGGGCTGGGCAAGGCGACGGGCGACAACCGTGCCCGCGAGGCAGCTGAGGCAGCCCTTTCCAGTCCGCTTCTGGAAGAGCTGAACCTGACCGGTGCAGAGGGCATTCTGGTCAATGTTACCTGTGACGCGAGCATGGGTATCAGTGAATTCCAGACGGTCAACGAGATCGTGGTGGAAATGGCGGCCGATGACGCCGACGTAATCGTGGGTACTGCGATCGATGAGAGCCTGGACGGCGAACTGCGGGTAACGGTGGTGGCAACCGGCCTGGGTAAACCTGCCATCAGCAAGGGTCCAAGTCTGCAAAGCAATGCTGCCGTCCAGAAGGAAGAGGGCGTGGTGCCTGCGCAGTTGAAGACTACCAGCGGTGAGCCAAACTGGGATGTGTATGGCAAGCCGACGGTTATACGTCAGCAGCCCCAGCAGCGTCGTCGTATCGAGAACTTGCCTGATATGAATGACGAGTACCTGGACGTACCGGCCTTTCTTCGCCACCAGGCGGACTAGGCAGAGCTGGCATCAGCGCCATGCTATAATGTTGCAACGCAACATATTGAGATGGTGACGTCTGTAGTAAGGCCCCCTGCGGGTGCTGGAGAAGGGTTGTGTGTGGCTTGTCATGCTTGCCTGTCATGGTTGAGTCACGCACAATACGCCGTGGGAAGCTGTTCCCACGCGGCCCCCTTTAGCGCTCGCAGGGATGCTGGTAGGCGCTGATGGAGACTAGCTGGATGCTTAGACAAAGAACATTAAAAAATCCTATACGCGCCACAGGCGTGGGCCTGCATACCGGCTCCAAGGTCTTCATGACCTTGAGTCCCGCACCGGCCGATACCGGCATTGTATTCAGGCGCACAGATCTGGAGCCTGCGGCAGAGATTCGCGCGCATCCTGAGCATGTGGGTGAAACAACCCTCTCAACGACTTTGCTAGATGGGTCTATACGAATAGCAACGATTGAGCATTTGATGTCGGCCATGGCGGGTCTGGGTATCGATAATGCGGTGGTTGAATTGAGCGCAGAGGAAGTGCCGATCATGGATGGCAGTGCCGGGCCGTTCGTGTTTCTGGCCCAGTCAGCGGGCATTCAGGAGCAGGATGCTCCCAAGCGTTTTATTCGCATCAAGAACCCGGTACAAGTGACCGATGGTGACAAATGGGCTCGCTTTGAACCTTATGAAGGATTCAAGGTCAGTTTCGGCATTGAGTTCGATCATCCTGTGTTTCATGCGGGAACGAATGAGGCGATGGTGGATTTCTCGACGACATCATTCGTCAAGGAAATCAGCCGTGCACGCACTTTTGGTTTTATGCGTGATATTGAGCATTTGCGTGCCAATAACCTTGCCCTCGGCGGGAGCATGGATAACGCAGTGGTGATGGATGACTACCGTGTGTTGAATGCAGACGGTTTGCGGTATGAGAACGAATTGGTCCGACACAAGATACTGGATGCGATTGGCGACCTGTATTTGTTGGGACATAGCCTGATCGGCAGCTTCAGCGCCTATAAATCGGGTCATGCCTTGAATAATCAGTTACTGAGAGCGCTTTTGGCAGACGAAGCGGCCTGGGAAATGGTGACTTTTGACGATTATGAAAATTCGCCAATTGCCTACATTAATGCCGTGCCAGCTGCGGCATACTAGTCTGCAGGTTCGTCGTGCTGTGCGATATTGTTGAGGGAAGCGGCCATTTCGGGGTCGTCAATATAGTCAGCGGTTTGGCGCAACAGGCGCCGGGCTGCAGGAGAAATGGAACGTTTGACGTGGAGGCTGGTTAAAGGCGTGTAGTTTGGCGCGACCTTCACGTCGAGGCGCTGGCAGAGCCAGCCTGCTGACTTTAGCCGGGTTAGTAGGTCGGCAGACTGATAGCGCAGGCGAGATGCCCAGGCGCTGGAATCGGCGGTTAGAATCAGCCGGTCCCCGCGCAGATTGGCGACCTGTACATGTGGTGCAAGGTCGTCGGGCAGCAGTTTATGCAGTTGTGACTGCATTTTCTGTAAACGCTGCGCTTTGCTCATCAGTGACTGCTGAGCGGAATGGCTAGCGAGTAATTCGGCGAGAGGACGGACGGGAGTACGCGGCATGGTTTTGATGGCTGGTTGACCGAAAGAATAGGATGACTGACAGATACACTATGCGGGACAGAAAGACTACCGAACAGATTAACAAGGAACGTTAACAGGATAACGAAATGGCATTGGATATTATCGTAGTCAATCATGAACGAGGGCGCGTACGACGTGTACGGCTGGCGTTGCGTACAGTAAGGGTGTGGATGCCCGCACTGGTCGTGACGGTAATGGTACTGGCCGGTGCCTACACAACAGGTCGCATGAGCGCACAGGAAACTGCCGTTGGGATCGATCCACGCGTCACCCTGCTGATGCAGGATGAGATCAATGCGCAGCGGGATGAACTGGTACGTACGCGGGATTTGATCGATCAGAATATGTTGGCATTGGCCAAACGCCTGGGACGCTTGCAGGCCCACATGACGCGTCTGAATGCGGTTGGCTCGAGAATTACCGAGATGGCCAGCATTGAACCAGGTGAATTTGATTTTGATGCAGAACCCGCACTCGGTGGACCGACTGGTGTCGCGGGTAAAACCCAGCAATCCCTTGATGAGCTGGTTGCGGCACTGGATGACTTTTCGCATCAGCTGAATCGTCGCGAACGCGAGATGCGCGTGCTGCAGGAACTCATGGTCGCAGGCAAGCTGCGCGAGCAGGTTCACCCATCAGGCTTGCCTGTGCGCAAAGGCTGGATGTCATCCGGCTTTGGTAATCGGACCGATCCCTTTACAGGCCGTCGCACGCGTCACGCTGGTGTTGATTTTCCGGGACGCCCGGGTACCGACGTGATTGCTGTTGCCGCGGGTGTTGTAACGGTCGCCAACTATCGTGGGGGATATGGCAACCTTGTGCAGATTAATCATGGTAATGGTTACGAAACTCGCTATGGCCACAATCGCAAGTTGAAAGTAAAAGTCGGCGAGCGTGTGCAAAAGGGACAATTGATAGCAGAAATGGGTAGTACGGGGCGTTCGACCGGACCACACGTACACTTCGAGGTATGGCATAACGGCAAGGCCGTGAATCCGGCAGCCTATATCTACGCAGCTCGTTAATTTGAGAGTTAATAGTTCGCTCGGAGCGAGCGCGACAAGCTGGCAAGACCCTGCAAAGTCTGGAGCCTAGACGGCTCGCCCGCCAATTGGCCCGAGTAACTCTTTAAGGCAGCTTAACCGTACGCGCAGGGGTGTTGCCTCAAGTAAAGATGGTTGACGCCTGTAGACGTATTCCGGGATGACTTCGG
>JBFKKS010000199.1:0-4566 GCA_041630955.1 Nevskiales bacterium | reverse complement strand
TCTTGTTGCCCTTTGCGATGGCATAGAAACACCAGTGCCAGTGGAGTAAGAGGCTGATCGTTCGGATACCACTGCGTATCAAAAAAGCGCCCTTTGGGGCGCTTTTTTATGCCCCTGTACATATCAGAATCTGCCAGTTAGCAGGGCTATTCTTCTGTTAACGATAAAGCCGTCACGCAAGGGGATGGTTACGCGCCACGGTTAAGCCATTTCAAACTGGCAGGCAGGCCACCTGCCTGAGAGATTCACTTGTCACGCAAGGTGTTGATTTTCTGGCTGAAGCTAAGATTCGCCCGGCTTTGTGGCTCGGCAAACAGGCCGCTTTATGCGTCTGAAACCCGACGCTAAGCAACTGAATTTCAGGGTTTTTCGCAGCCTGCCACCGGTTTTGTCCTGACTCAGGAATCACGCAAAATTAAGCCGTTATTTTTCCTGCACTTACGGGCGTAGGAAATTCGCTATTGCGCCAACCCCATAATCGGCCTATACCTTTATCAAGCGATCCTTTTACAGCACCCGGAGGTGCCAGACATGGGAAGGCTGATACAGAGCGTGCAGGTCGGTGACTGGTTTCGCCGTAGCAATGACCCACCGTTCGAGGTGGTGGCATTGGATCCGGATAACGAAACGGTTGAGGTTCAGCATTTCGACGGAACTATCGAGGAGCTGGATTTTGATAGTTGGCTGGAAATGGAATTTGAACCCACCAACGCACCGGAAGATTACAGTGGCGCTATGGATATGGATCGCGAGGACTTCAGTTTCGACAGTGAGGCTATGCGTTTGGACGACTGGTCGAATCCGCTCGACCAACTCGACCTGTTGATGTAGCCGGGTCTAGGGCTCTGGCAACCAGAGTTGTCCGTCCTCGCAAACCACGTTCACGCGTTGCAGTGATTGCCCTGCACAGGGTCCAAACACGCAGTAGCCGTCGTGAATTCGAAACTGTGCACCATGCACACTGCATTGTATAAGACTGCCATCTGCGCTCAGAAATCGTCCAGGCACCCAGTCCATTGGCGCCTGTGTATGCGGGCAACGGTTGAGATAGGCCCGCACCTGCCCTGACTGCTTCACTACACACAGGCCATGCCCGTGATGATCACCGGGAAAACTGACCCGCAAGCTCCCCTCGGCAGGTATATCAGCCAGGTTGCACAGCTTGTGCATCGTCATCTTCGATTTTCTGTATCGAACCCTCGCCACGCGCGGCCGGTGGCCCGCGCCACCCCAACAGGGCAATCAGCAGCAGCGCCGGCAAACCGTAGCCAGCGGTCAGCAGGAAAAAGTTAACCCAGTCCAGCGACTCGGAAATGACCCCCGAGAACCCCGCCAGCGTCTTGCAAAACAGGGAGTACAGGCTGCTAAGCAGCGCGTACTGGGTGGCGGCATTCAGCGGGTCGGTCAGCGATGATAGATAGGCAATGAACACGGTACCGACAAACCCGGCGGCGAAGTTGTCAGCCGAAACAACCAGCGTCAGCATGGGCACGTTCGGTTCACCAATGGCGGCAAGCCAGGCGAAGGCGGCATTGGTCAGCACGGTCAGCACAGCCCCCAGCGCCAGTGTGCGCAGTACGCCCAGCCACAGGGCGACTGCTGCAGCCACGGCCACGCCAGCCAGCGTCACCCATGGGGCCAACACCCCGGTGACGAAACCGACGGTCGATTTCGAGTAACCCATTGACTCATAGAACGGGCTGGTCATGACGCCCATCGTGAAGTCACTCAGGCGGTAAATGGCCACCAGTGTCATGACTGGCAGCAACCAGCTGCCCAGTCGGTTCCAGAACTGCATGAAAGGTTCGCGTATGGCGTTCACCGCATCCCGCCGGAAACTACCCGATGAGATGCGTTCGATGGCGATACCGGGCGGCTCGCGCATGATCAGCACCAGTCCGCCAATCAGGGCCATCGTCGCGGCCATCACTAGGTAGGAAACCTTCCAGTCGGCGTAATCGGCAATCACCAACCCCAGGCCGGCAAACATGATGGCGAAACGGTAGCCCCACTGGTACAGGGCAGCCATCGCTGATTGCACGTCGTTGGGGGCCGACTCAATGCGCCAGGCATCCACCGAGATGTCCAGCGTGGCACCCGAGTAGGCCAGCACTGCGGCGCCAAGGAGGGTCATGGGCAACTGGGTAGCGGGGTCACAGAAGGCAATGATTGCCAGGCCGATGACCGTACCGATGATCGCCAGCAGCATCCACGAGCGGCGGCGGCCGAGCCGACCGAGCAGAGGCAGCCTCACGCGGTCCACCACTGGTGCCCACATCCACTTGATCGAGTAGGCCAGCGTAATCCAGTACATGAACCCGATAGTGCTGCGATCGATACCCGCCTCGGCAAGGCGGAATGACAGCTTTGAATACAGCATCATCAGTGGCAGGCCGGACGCAAAGCCAAGCACCAGCATGGCCAGCAGCACCGGCGGACTGAGCAGGCGAGCAGCTTCGCGGAGCGAATGAGTCATCGCTGGTGGGCTCTCGTAACCGGGCTATTCACAACGGACTTCACAGGACGTGGTCGTAATCGATAATCAGCGGCGCGTGATCAGAGAACCACGAGTCGGTATACACCGATTGGCTTTGGGCTTTTTCAGCCAGGCCCGGTGTCGCAACCTGGTAGTCGATCCGCCATCCCACATTGTTCGCCCGCGCCTGCCCGCGGTTCGACCACCATGTGTAGATGGCTTCATCAGTCAGGCTGCGCTGCACATCAACATAACCGGTATCGCCGAACAACTGATCCATCCACGCGCGTTCATGCGGCAGGAAGCCGGAGTTTTTCTGGTTCGACTTCCAGTTCTTCAAATCAATTTCCCTGTGCGCGATGTTGTAATCGCCGCAGACCAGATAGTCGCGACCGGAGGACTTGCGCTGCTCCATGAACGGCAGAAAGTAGTCGAGAAAGCGGTCCTTGCTGGCCTGGCGATGGTCACCCGAAGAACCCGATGGAGCGTAAAGGCTGGCAATACACAGGTCGCCGAAGCGTGCCTCAAGGTAGCGCCCCTCTGCATCGAACTCTTCATGGCCGATACCTGTGATGACCTCGTCCGGCTCGACGCGGCTGTAGAGCGCCGTACCGGCATAGCCCTTGCGCGAGGTTGCGTCAAAGTAATGGCATGTATAACCGTGCGGAAAAAACTGCGTGTCTTTTTCCAGTTGCCCGATCTGGGCCTTGGTCTCCTGGATACAGATGACATCGGCATTCTGCCCCGGTAACCACTCGAAAAAGCCCTTGCGGGCTGCTGCGCGAATGCCGTTGGCGTTAAAGGCGATAACTCGCATGGATCATTCTTTGTTGCCTGGGATGACTGGAGTGTCGTGGTTGACACCGTTTGCGGTCGGTATGATACCCCGGTTCAACCAACCTGCTCGAAACCGAACTCAAATCATGCTCAATCACCAACAAGACTTCCTCAAGTTAGTACTGGACCGTGAGGTACTCAAGCTGGGCCAGTTTCAGCTTAAGTCTGGTCGTATCAGCCCCTACTTCTTCAATTTGGGCCTGATCAGCGATGGCTCGGGCATGACCAGCGTCGCCCAGTGTTATGCCCAGACGTTACTGGGCAGCGACATTGAATTCGATATGCTGTTTGGGCCTGCCTACAAGGGCATCCCGCTGGTGACGGGGGTTGCAATGGCTCTGCATGGCCTGGGCCGCAATGTGCCTTATGCCTATAACCGCAAGGAAGCCAAGAGCCATGGCGAAGGTGGGCGCCTGGTGGGTGCCCCCGTGACGGGTCGCGTGCTGATCGTGGACGACGTCATGACAGCAGGCACGGCTGTTCGAGAAGCCATCACGCTGGTACGCGAGGCGGGGGCGGAAGTGGCTGGTGTGTTGATTGCGCTGGATCGGCAGGAACGGGCCGGCGACGATTCTGCCCTGTCGGCCGTACAAAAGTTAACCGCCGAGGGTATACCGGTACTCAGCATTATTGGCCTGGAACACATTATCGAATACCTGCAATACCGGGATATTGACAGGCCTACGCTGGAAGCGATTGAACAGTACCGTCGACAATACGGTCTGTGATTCGTCAGCTACAAGGTGCCATGGCTATACTGGTAGCTGGAGACATGCACAAGATTAATTTATGGCCATAAGGCTTGGACTTTGCTTCGTTCTTATCCTGTACAGCGCTAGTGGCTGGACAGAGGCCTATTATTGGGTTGACGACAAGGGTAAGCGCCATTACAGCGACCGCGTACCGGCCCAGGAGAGCAAGCGAGAGCGCAAGATTATTGATGACCGCGGATTTACTGTAGAAACGTTACCCAGGCAAAAAACCCAGGCCGAGGTTGAGGCCGAACAGGCCGCCCTGGAAGCCGCCAGAAAGAAGCAGGAACAGGAAGCCAAACAAGAGGCAGAACGTAATGCATATGACTCGATCCTGCTCACCACCTATCAAGACGTCAGCGAGATTGAGCATGCACGCGATGATCGTTTAAGCCTGATGGAAGGCAGTCTGCTGGTCGCGGAGCAAATTCACGAAGACAATAAAAACAGGCTGCAAACACTAAGAGACCGGGAAAAGGCCTTGATGGAAAAAGGCAGGCC
>JBFKKS010000198.1:0-4602 GCA_041630955.1 Nevskiales bacterium | reverse complement strand
GGGCAGAAAGGCTGCATATCGTGGATCTGGATGGCGCGACTGAAGGTCGGCGTGTCAATGCTGCGGTCATTGGTGAAATCTGCGAGGCTTGTCCGGACCTGCCGGTCCAGGTCGGCGGCGGTATTCGCGATGATTCAGCGGTACAGGCCTATCTGGATGTGGGGGTTCAGTACGCCATTATCGGTACCTCAGCAGTCAATCAACCCCATCTGGTTGGTGACCTTTGTGCCGAATTTCCAAAACATATCATCGTTGGGTTGGACGCCAAAGATGGCAAAGTCGCAACCGATGGCTGGTCGAAGTTATCTGGCCATGATGTGGTTGACCTGGCACAGAAGTTTGAGCGCGATGGAGTCGAGGCGATTATCTACACAGACATTGGTCGTGACGGCATGATGGATGGTTTTAACGTTGAGGCGACCCGCCACCTGGCAGCGGAAATTACGATTCCGGTGATTGCTTCCGGCGGCGTCAGCAGTCTGGAAGACATAGACTTGCTAAAGAGCATCGAAGAAGACGGTGTGATGGGTGCAATTATTGGACGCGCACTGTACGAAGGTTCGTTAGATCTGGCGGCCTGCAAAAAACGCCTGAACGGCGTGACCGGCCAATAACGCTTAGCATGGCACTGGCTAAACGCATCATTCCCTGTCTCGATATTGACAAGGGTCGGGTTGTCAAAGGCGTTAAATTTGTCGATATTCGCGATGCGGGCGATCCTGTTGAGGCAGCACGCCGTTATGATCAGCAAGGCGCTGATGAACTGGTATTTCTGGATATTACTGCCAGTTCCGAACAGCGTGAGACCCTGTTCGATATTGTTGAGGCCGTGGCTGGCCAGGTCTTCATACCACTGACCGTTGGTGGAGGGGTGCGCAAGCCCTACGATGTGCGACGCCTGCTTCAGGCAGGGGCCGATAAGGTTGCCATCAATACCGCGGCTGTGTCTGATCCCAGCATCGTAAGCGAATCAGCCAACCGTTTTGGTGCGCAATGCATCGTGGTGGCGATTGACGCCAAGCGGGTGAACAAAAAAAAGGAGCCGCCGCGTTGGGAGGTTTTTACCCATGGCGGACGCAAAGCAACCGGTTTGGATGTTGTCGAATGGGCGGATCGCATGGTGGCCAGTGGCGCGGGAGAAATCTTGCTGACCAGCATGGATAAGGACGGCACCAAGAGCGGTTTCGACCTGGAGTTAACACGCGCTGTAAGTGAAGCCGTGGAAGTTCCGGTGATCGCATCAGGTGGAGTGGGCACACTGGAGCACCTCTATGAAGGCCTGGATGCTGGTGGTGCAGACGCGGTACTGGCAGCGAGCATTTTCCATTTTGCCGAGCACAGTGTGGGCGAGGCCAAGGCATTTCTGGCCGAGCGCGGTGTGACCGTGCGTGACTGATGCGTAGTTATCCGCTGGATGATGCCTGGCTTGAAACCGTCGGGTGGAATGCTGATGGTTTGGTTTCGGCCATTGCCCAAGAAGCGGGCAGCGGCCGTATCCTGACACTCGCATGGATGAATCGTGAGGCCCTGAGGGAAACAGCAACCACTGGCCACGCGGTATATTGGTCGAGGTCGCGAGGCAAGCTCTGGCATAAGGGCGAGGAGTCGGGTCATGCCCAGGTGGTGGAGGCCATTCGTCTGGACTGTGACGGGGATGCCATCGTGTTGCTGGTGAAGCAACTAGGCGGTATTGCTTGTCACACCGGACGACATAGCTGTTTTTATCGAGAGCTGGCAGGGGATGGCTGGCAAGTGATTGAACCGGTTTTGAAGGACCCTGCGGAGATTTATTCGTGAACCCAGGCGCGGTACTTATCGAATTGGCCGATATTCTCGAGGCGCGCAAATCAGCCGACCCGAAATCATCCTATGTGGCGAGCCTGTATGCGGGCGGCATCGACGCTATTGTCGCCAAGATCGAGGAAGAGGCACAGGAAACGGTGGCGGCAGCGCGCAGTGAGGGCGATAAGGAATTGACCCATGAAATCGCCGACCTTTGGTTTCATTGCATGGTGATGCTGGCCCAGCGCGGTTTGCGGCCTGAGGCGGTGCTGGATGAACTTGCCAGACGGTTCGGGGTGTCGGGGCATACTGAAAAAGCTGCGCGCAGTGACTAATCTAAATAACCTGACCAGACAACGAGCAGGTAACAGGAGTGGAACATGGGTATAGGTGGAATCAGTATCTGGCAACTGTTGATTATTCTCGCGATCGTGTTGCTGCTGTTTGGTACCAAGCGCTTGCGTAACCTGGGTGGTGATCTTGGCGGTGCAGTGAAAGGTTTCAAGTCAGCGATGCGTGAGGGCGAGGCGACAGATGACCAGCCTGCGGATAGTACGAGTGAAGCTTCGATAAGCCAACAGGATGCAACCGAGACACAGAAATCGGATGAAGCATCGGTCGATAAGGACCAAACCAAGGCTTAAGCGACCCCTTTTAAGATCATGTTTGATATTGGCTTCTGGGAGTTGCTGCTGATTGCGGCACTCGGATTGATGGTGCTTGGACCGGAGCGGTTGCCGCGGGTCGCGCGGACGTTAGGTCTGTGGGCCGGAAGGGCAAGAGCGTATGTGCGCCAGCTCAGCGCTGAACTGGATCGTGAAATGCAGGCAGAGGATTTGCGCCGACGCCTCGAGGAAAGCCAGTCAGCGATAGGCAAGGCAACCGACGAACTGAAGTCCGTCTTCGAGGAACAAGGCAGCGAAACATCGGTGGCCGAAGGGTCAGCGAAAGCCAAACCATCCAACCCGTCGTGACAGCTGATACTGAACAGCCACTGGTCGCCCATCTGCTGGAATTGCGGCTGCGCTTGGTACGCGCCGTGCTCGGCATATTGGTCGTGTTCATACCCTTGGCGGTATTCGCCCAGCCCATTTTTACCTGGTTGGCCGGGCCATTGCTGGCCCATATGCCCGAAGGGAGCCAGATGATCGCGACCGAGGTGGCCTCACCTTTCCTGACGCCGTTCAAGCTGGCGCTGGTGCTGTCGTTTGTTCTCGCGCTGCCCTGGGTGCTGTACCAGATGTGGGCATTCGTGGCACCGGGCCTGTATCAGACTGAACGCCGTCTGGTCGTTCCACTGCTGGCCTCCAGCACGCTGTTGTTCTACTTGGGTATGGCCTTCGCCTACTTCGTGGTCTTCCCGCTACTGTTCGGGTTTTTCATCAGCGCTGCGCCAGCGGAAATTACCGTGATGACGGACATAGCGCGTTACCTGGATTTTGTATTGGGGATGTTTCTGGCTTTTGGGATGGCATTCGAGGTGCCGATCGCAATCATTCTTATGGTGTGGGCAGGTTTCGTGACTCCGGGCCAGTTAACCGACAAGCGCGCCTATGTGCTTGTCGGGGCCTTTGTGGTGGGCATGTTGTTAACACCCCCGGACATGATCTCGCAGACTTTATTGGCAGTGCCGGTTTACCTGCTGTACGAACTGGGGATTGTGATGGCGAGGGTGATGGTGCCGGGTTACAAAGAGGTCGAAGCCCAGCGCGCCGCGCAGGAGCGGGATAAGCAGGATCCACAACCGCCTTGAACCCAGAGGATCGCCTGGGCTTAGAAGAGGTCTTCTACGACTATCCCGTCATCCCTGTCTGTCTCGCCCGCCAATTCCACCTCGGGTAATGCATTTTCGTAGAAAGTTTCAAAGATAGCATTGGCTGCATAGCCACTCACCAGCTTGCCACTATCGGCATTGATTCGAACGGTAACCAGCCCGGGAGGGCGCGGTTGTACCGCCGGTGGCGTGTCTTTGAGTACATTGCCCATGTAGTGCATCCACATCGGTAGGGCTGCGCGACCGCCGGTTTCAGAGCGGCCCAGTGACTGTAGCTGGTCAAAACCTACCCACGCGGTAGCGACTAAGCTGGCGTTGAAACCACTGAACCAGGCATCGTTGGTATCGTTGGTGGTACCGGTCTTGCCAGCTAGATCGGTGCGCCCTAATTGCTGGGCTCTTCTGGCCGTACCACGGCGCACGACGTCTTGCATGATATCGGTCATCAGATAGGCGTTTTGTGGGCTGATAACCTGGGGTGCCCGCTCCTCTGCGGGGCACCTGACGCATACACGAAGTGGTTTGGCTGTGAACAGGGGCTCGCCTTCCGCATCCAGAATTTCCTGAATGTAGTACGGCGTAACCAGGCGGCCGCCATTGGCGAATACTGCATAGCCTCGTGCCACTTCCAGGGGGGTGAAAGTAGCCGAGCCAAGCGATAGCGACAGGTCCTTGGGCATCCGGTCCAGGGGTAGCCCGAAGCGAGCGGCATGTTCCCTTGCGACACCAATGCCAATGGACCGCATAATGCGGATTGATACCAGATTGCGGGATTTAATGAGCGCCTCGCGTAGCCGGGTAGGTCCGAATATTCGGCCTGAATAGTTTTCCGGGCGCCAGTCTCGTCCCAGGGTGGGGTCATCGAAAACCACGGGCGCGTCATTAATGATGCTGGCGGGGGTGAAACCATGATCCAGCGCTGCCGAATAAAGGAAGGGCTTGAAGTTTGAACCTGGTTGGCGTTCAGCCTGTATGGCGCGATTAAATTTGCTCAATCCAAAATCGAATCCACCGACCATGGCAAGAATCGCCCCGTTGTTTGGGTC
>JBFKKS010000197.1:0-4645 GCA_041630955.1 Nevskiales bacterium | reverse complement strand
GCTTCTTTAACCCGGTACTCAAACGCCTGCGCAAAAATGGCCGCATTGTTGTGCTGGGAACTGAACCCAACAAGGCTAAATCAGTGGCCGCGCGCGCAGCAGCACGCTCCCTGGAGGGACTGACACGCAGCCTGGGCAAAGAATATGGAAAAAAAGGCATAACGGTTCAGTTAATCTATGTGTCACCCGGTGCAGAGAATCGTCTGGCTGCGCCGCTGCGCTATTGTCTATCACAGCAGTCTGCCTTCGTTACCGGGCAGGTACTGCGGGTTCACAATCGGGTCAAATCTGACGTTGCAGCCGCGTGGGAAAAGCCTTTAGCGGGGCAAGTTGCATTGGTCACGGGGGCCGCAAGAGGAATCGGCGCCGGCATTGCGGAGGTCATGGCGCGCGAGGGCGCCAAGGTGATTTGCCTGGATCGTCCGGGCGAAGAGGAAAGTCTTCAGCAGGTCGCTACAGCCATTGATGGCGAAATCCTGGCTGCTGATATCACCGATCCAGGCGCACCCAAGCTGATCGCAGACTACTTGAAGAAGAACCACAAAGGCGTCGATATCGTGGTGCACAATGCTGGCGTTACGCGTGACAAGACATTGGCCAGGATGAGTAAGGAATGGTGGGATATGGTCATTAACATCAATCTCGCATCCATTTCCCGGATCAATGATTCCCTCCTTAAAGGGATTATTCGCAAGGACGGGCGTATTGTCTGCGTGTCCTCCATCAGCGGCATTGCCGGAAATATGGGGCAGACCAACTACGCCGTATCCAAAGCCGGTGTCATTGGCTATGTGGAGGCCCTGAGTGAGGCAGTCGCAGACAAGGGTATAACAGTGAACGCAGTGGCACCCGGCTTCATCGAGACGAAGATGACGGCGGCCATTCCAGTCGCTATTCGCGAAGTAGGGCGGCGGTTCAATTCTCTCTCCCAGGGCGGCCTGCCACGTGATGTCGCAGAGGCAATCACCCTGTTCGCAAGCCCGGGAGCCAGTGGCCTGAGTGGTGGGGTGTTGCGGGTTTGTGGTCAGAATATGCTGGGCGCCTAGCGCGCGCCCCCCGTTGGTCCAAGAGCAGCACTAAACCTTGGTGAGCGATATCGAACGAACAGCTTCAGATACCACACTTGTCAGTCGTATTCTGAAGGTACGCAACCGCGTGCCGGGTGGGGCATTACTGCGTGATATCTCGCAGCTAACCACTCAGACGGTATATATATCTCGCAGTGCTGTGCCATTGGTAAGCCTGTTGGCTCACGATCGAGACATTGAGCGCGAGCAGTTAGTGCTTGCAATTGATTCGATCTTTGAAGCCCTGTATGAACACCCGCTAACCAATACGATGGAACGGCTGACAGATTATCTGCGTGCGCGTAAGTTAATGCCGAATGAGGAGTCGACCGAAAACCTGATCAGATTTATCGTCGATCAGGCTGTTGCACGCAGTCCGGTAGAAATACCAGAACCGGTTTTGAGGGAGTTCTGGAATCTCTTTGAGGAGTTGTTCAGCAGTCCGGATATAAAAGGGCTGGGTGAAATGTCTCTGGACATGGTGCGTCTCGTGATACGTACCTATGAGCCAATCCTGGTTGAGATCATCAATCTGCTTAAGGCCGGCAAACGATTTAATGAGTGGCAACTGAGAGAAATTCTTCGCCGTGCCAACATAGTGCGTAATGACGTTCGTATCATTCGTCGTCAGATCAAGGCACTACGCTATATCCGCCCCTTCTTTCAGACCGACCCCAAGGACTTCCGCAGCCAGGCACAAATCGTTGCACAAATGGTTCGCGAGTTTGGCCCATTTTTTGTAAAGATGGCGCAAGTGGCCGCGGCCAACTCGGATTTTCTGCCTAAAGAAATCGCTGCCGAGCTGGCCGTATTCCAGGAAGATGTAGACGCCATGACGCCAGAGGAGGTCATACAGGCATTCAAGGAGACCTACGGCAAGCACCCAGACCAGTTGTTTATGGGTTTTGACGCAGAAAAACCACTTAAATCAGGCTCTATTGGCTCAGTTTATGTTGCAAAAAAACCCTTTTTGGAGAACGGACAAGAAGTACTACGTACAGTAGTACTTAAGATAGGCAGGCATAATCTTGACCGGGAGTTTGTTATCGGCAAGCTGGTTTTAAATCTGGCCATTATGAGCACGCAGTATTGGGCACCGCATTCCAAGCTTGCTCCTTTTCTGCAGGCCCTGCAGGACCAGGTGGATGAATTCGTCAAGGGTTTTACCCGAGAACTGGATTTTGAGCAGGAGGCACGCAACCATCGCCTGTTTTATGAACGCAGCAAGGACAGCACATTGTGGAAGGTTCCTGCACTGTACGCGTCGTCGCACCGCATACTGGAAATGGAATACCTGGACGACGCGAACAGTCTGGTAACCGCTCTCAAACGTATGCCGAGCTATAAACGGCGCAAGTTTCAACGCCGGCTATCAGAGCAGTTTCTCTATACGGTTCTGACGCATCTGATGTTCTACCAGGAATGTCACGGTGATTTGCACCCTGGCAACATCATGATTAACACGCACGGCGAGTTATACCTGATCGACTGGGGCAATGCTGTAGATATGGATGGCAAGTGGACAGCCGTTTGGAACTACCTGGTTGGTGCTGCACTGGGGGATCGCGTGCTGCTTACAAATGCTCTCGTGGAAATGAGCAAGAACCCGGAAGAGAATGCACAACGCTGGGATGAAATACATGACCTGCTGGGCGATACCCTGGATCGCAAGGGCATCAAGCCACTGAATGCTAAAAACTTCCTTTGGGTGCTCACCCGAGAAGGCATGGAGGGGTTGCATACAAGGGCCCAGAGTGTGATGCAGTTGGTAGCCAATTCACAGCAACTGGGTATTGTGATTCGTAGTGATTACATGCACCTGTCACGTTCTTTATTTGCTGCTGCCGGCTCGTTCGCTACCCTGTATGAGGACAGCTCAAAGATGCTGTTACTCAGAGATATGGCCACCAGTCTGGCGCGTATGCCCTGGTTGCTCACCAAGGATAAAACAAAGGTTCGAGTCCGTGATATTCGCGACAGTTGGGGCAGGCGTATTCCAGTTCGTGTCTCACTCCAAACACCGCTGCCTCGGCATGAACAGGTGCTGGAGGCCCCTGAGTAGTGGGGCGTAAAGGCTTATATGACCTCTCGCGGCGGCTACTTTTCCAGTTGGATGCGGAGACCGCTCATGAGGTGACGATCGCCATGCTGAGCCGCCTGCCGCGTACTGCGGGCGCAATGATGGGCGGGCACTGGTCAGCACCACGTACGGTAATGGGGATAGATTTCCCTAATCCGGTTGGTCTGGCTGCCGGTCTCGACAAGAACGGCGAATGTATACGTGCCTGGGACCGGCTGGGCTTCGGGTTTGTCGAAGTTGGCACCGTCACGCCACGGCCACAGCCGGGTAATCCCAAACCGCGCATGTGGCGTCTGCCTGAACAGCAGGCGCTTATCAATCGCCTTGGCTTTAATAACAAGGGTGTGGATTACCTGCTAAAGCAGATACAGCGCAGTTGTTACCGGGGCGTGCTGGGAATCAATATAGGTAAAAATTTTGATACCCCACTGGAAAGCGCACTGGATGATTACCTGATCTGCCTGCGCAAGGTTTATTCCCGGGCCAGCTATGTCACCGTCAACATTTCTTCGCCCAATACCAGTGGCTTACGCGACCTTCAAAAGGCCGATGCCCTGCGCCCGTTACTGAAAAGCTTAAAACTAGAGCAGGCACAACTGGCTGAGAAGCATGCGCGTTATGTCCCATTGGCGATAAAGATTGCACCGGACATGGACGATGCCACGCTGATAGAGACTGCCGATATTTTGCGCGAGGTCCGCGCTGATGGGGTTATCGCAACCAACACCACAATTAGCCGCCCAGGCTTGGATAGCGTGCCTAACGCAGACGAAGCGGGGGGATTAAGCGGCTCTCCCTTGCTGCCTTTGGCCACACATGCAGTGGAAGTCCTTAAGAAGCAGCTGGCTGGAGAACTGCCGATCATAGGGCTGGGTGGTATTACAGATGCTCAGTCAGCCAGTGCAAAATTCGCCGCAGGGGCCGATCTCATCCAGATATATACCGGCTTCATCTACCGTGGACCAACTCTCATCGGGGAGTGTGTGGCAGCATCACAGTAAGCTGGCTACCCGTTGGCTACGATGCCTCAAGTTTCCTGAGCAGATCGGAAAACAGCAGTCCGAGAATCGGAAGCTGGTCGTTCAGTGTATGTTCGCTATCCAGAACATGGAGCGCAGCTTTACGCGTAGCACTGAATCGTATTGCTGCGTCCAGCGGCACGATCTCGTCGCTCCAGCCGTGAACAACTGTCGTCAGGCTGGGACAATTGTTGGGCTCTTCATCCCATCCGGGGAAGTATAAGGCTGGCGCCATCAGGAACAGTGCGTCCGGAGCTAACTTTTCGCAAGCCATGGCAGCCACATAGGCACCCATGCTGGAACCAACCAGTACTAACGGCCCCTGACACTGTGGGTTTAACTCCAGCAGGTATTGAACGCGCTCACGCGGGTCGTGAGTATGACTGTAGTCCGGGCTTTCAACCTGCCAATTCATGCCTCGAGCTATGTCTGCCAGATAGCGGATTTTGGTGCCCCAAGGGCCACTTTCCTTACCGTGC
>JBFKKS010000196.1:0-4648 GCA_041630955.1 Nevskiales bacterium | reverse complement strand
ATGCCACAACACGCCTTGCGCAAATCCAGGCTGCGATAAAAGGGATTGATGCCTTCCTTGCGCACAAAGGCCTCTACCTGGTCTGAATCGGGAAAATAAACCTTGATCTCCCGACCGTATTTCTCATGGGCCTGATCCATCAGGCGGTAGGTCTCGCCATTCAAACGCCCGGTATCCAGACTGAATATCTCAAGTTCAAGGTTATGGCGACAAATCAGGTCCATCAGCACCATATCTTCTGCGCCAAAACTGTTTGCCAGGGTCGCCGGGCTGAAATCCGCTGCAATCTTTTGCAGCACCTCAAGTGCGGCATTCGCCTTGGCCTGACGATCAGCAGTAAATTCTTGGTCCTTCATGGGGTTACTCTCGAATCAATGTAATAAAAGTTCAACGGCCCATTATACTTGCGCCGCTGTTTGGAGCCTAAGCTGCAACACTGGCATCGAACATGGCCAGCACGGCAGCAAAAGCGGTTTTGCCGAATAAGCCGGCAGCTATGATGATTAAAATGGCTGAAATGATGGGCCGCAGAATTTTGTCTGGCAGCCTGAATCCAACACGTGTACCCAGGTAGATTCCTGGCAACGACCCCATCAGCAGGTAAGCCAGTATTTCTACGTTCACCGTACCCAGGCTCAGATGCCCTATGCCCGCAATCGCGGTCAAAGGCACAG
The DNA here is from genome assembly GCA_041630955.1 of Nevskiales bacterium. GTDB lineage: Bacteria > Pseudomonadota > Gammaproteobacteria > Nevskiales > CAJXLF01 > JBFKKS01. Next base: position 3,974 of record JBFKKS010000196.1, on the reverse strand, counting down.
CGTGCGCGAGGTCGGTTCCTACCACGGATATGGCTGGCAGGCGCGGGTAAAGCAGCAAAAGGATCACTGCCCCTATCACGCCTGCGCCCACCGATGACAAGGTCACTACAACGCCTAGCAGGACGCCAGAAGCAACCGTTAGAGGCGTGCGCAAGCGACGATGCATGACGCGCAAAACCTGCATGCTTTCATGCTGGCTGGCTGCTTTCACCCGTTCACGCAGCAAGGTCATCACACCTGTCAGGATAATCGCTGCACAGAGCGTAAAGGTGATTATCCGCTCCATGTCATCGCCAATACCAACAATGTTAAGCAGAACGATAGTCGCAATACTGGCTGGCACACTACCCGACGCGAGCAATCCAACAATGCGCCATTCCACCGTGCCTTGTGTGCGGTGCAGATACACCCCAAAGCCCTTGGTCAGAGCGGCATAAAGCAGATCGGTACCCACGGCAACAGAAGGGGCAACGCCGAACAGCAGGATCAGCAACGGTGTCATGAGGGCGCCCCCGCCTACACCGGTGGCGCCAACAGCAAAGCCAACGGCTAATCCTGCAAGCGTAAATCCAAACATTATGCATTCCTGTAGCCACCGGGGTCAGTGGCGATGGCGCAGGTTATCAACGAGGCCTAGTAATAAAAAGGAATATATTCTTATACTTTAATAACCAAACAGAATATTGGAGTATTCATGAAACTGCGCCAATTGAAATATATCCACGAGGTTGCGCGTCACGATTTCAATATCACCGCCGCAGCAGAGGAGTTATTTACCTCACAACCCGGCATCAGCAAGCAGATACGCCTTCTGGAGGAAGAACTGGGCGTTGATATCTTCCAGCGTAATGGCAAGCATCTGACCAGTACGACTGCCGCAGGTTCACGTATCCTGGAGATTGCCGCGCGTATCCTGTTTGAGGTCGATAACATCACCCGAGCCGCAGCAGAATACCGTCAGACCGATCTAGGCACCCTGAGTATTGCGACGACTCACACCCAGGCACGCTACGCATTACCGCAAACCATCGGTGCCTTTAAGTCCAAGTATCCAAAGGTCAGTTTTCAACTCCATCAGGGTGCACCACCGCAAATCGCCCGTTGGGCGGCAGAGGGTGAAGCCGATTTTGCTATCGCTACGGAAGCATTGGAGCATTTCTCAGAACTGATAATGCTGCCTTGCTATCACTGGAACCGCTGCATACTCGTGCCACCGGGCCACCCGTTGACCCAGACAAAACAGCTCACTCTAAAGGCTATAAGCCAGCACCCGATTATTACCTATACATTTGGTTTCACCGGGCGTTCTCAACTCGATAAAGCCTTCAAGTCACAAGGCCTGAGCGCAGATGTGGTTCTGACTGCGGTAGATGCCGACGTTATCAAGACCTATGTACGCCTTGGACTCGGTGTGGGGATTATCGCTAACATGGCGTACGACCCGAAACAGGACAGTGACCTAGTAGCCCTGAACGCTGATCACCTGTTTGAAGCCAGCACCACGCATATCGGATTCCGGCGAGGACTGCTATTACGTGAATACATGATCGAGTTCATGCATATGTTTGCGCCTCACCTGACCCCGGACGTAATCAAGCGCGCGGAAGCCATACGCGACAGCGATGCACACAAGGCACTGGTCGATGAACTATGGCCACGTCTACCGCAATTCTGATCCAGTCAACATATTCCTTTTTGATCTGAATTTATGGCGCGAAATTCTTTTTACTCATAACGCGACGTTGTTACTCTGGTCATTGTTAATACCATCACCAGACTAAAGACCGCGTTCGAGTTCTGAAACTGGTAAAATCAAAGACTTATTTCTGCCCGATCGGGCATGTACCGACGAGTACCCAATGTACCGCTACGACGAATACGACCAGAAAATCCTCAGCGAGCGTGTGGCTCAATTCCGCGGCCAGATGCAACGTTACCTGGCAGGTGAACTGTCCGACCCTGATTTCCGCGCCCTGCGACTGATGAACGGGTTGTACTTTCAGCGCTTTGCACCGATGTACCGCATCGCCATACCCTACGGCATGCTCTCTTCCACCCAGTTACGCAAACTGGCAGAAATAGCGCGCCAATATGATCGCGGTTACGGGCATTTCACTACACGGCAGAATATCCAGTTCAACTGGTGCAAAACCGAGGACATACCCGATATTTTTGCCGAACTGGCATCCGTGGAAATGCACTCCGTGCAAACCAGCGGCAACTGCATTCGAAACACTACGACAGACCAGCTTGCTGGCGTCGCGGTCGACGAGTTGGAAGATCCCCGCCCCTACTGCGAATTGATTCGCCAGTGGTCCAGCTTTCATCCTGAATTCGCCTACCTGCCCCGCAAGTTCAAGATCGCAGTAAGTTCTTCCAAGCAGGACCGTGCCGCGGTACAGATGCACGATGTCGGCGTTTACATGCTCAGGAACGAAGCCGGAGAGATCGGTTATCAGATATGGGTTGGTGGAGGACTGGGGCGAACTCCGATCCTTTCAACCAAAATCCGTGAGTTCCTGGAGAAACCGCATCTTCTCTCCTACCTCGAAGCGATCGTGCGGGTATACAACCGCCACGGGCGTCGTAATGACACGAACCGTGCTCGTATCAAAATTATGGTACGCGACATGGGTGGAGAAGCATTTGCCGAGTTGGTAGAAAACGAATGGAACAAAATCAAGGACAGCTACCTGCAGCTGACTGATGACGACATTCTGCGTATGCAGGCGCATTTTACGCAGCCTGACTACGACGCCGATGCTGCTAATGACACTCAGTTTGAACATTACCTCAATAGTGACAAGGGATTCGCACGCTGGGTACAACACAATGTGACCGAGCATAAACAGCCGGGCTATAGAGCCGTCTACATCTCATTGAAGGCGCCGGGCATTCCTCCGGGCGATTGCACCCATGAACAAATGGACTTGATCGCGGATCTGGCTGACCAATACAGCCTTGGCGAACTACGTACCACACATGACCAGAACCTGGTCCTGGCCGATGTACGACAGGGCGATCTTTATGCGCTATGGCAGAAACTGGGCGAACAAGAGTTGGCCACGCCTAATATTGGCACGCTCAATGACATGATCTGCTGCCCGGGTTTGGATTTTTGTGGCCTGGCCAACGCCGGCTCCATCGGCATCGCTGAAAAGCTTAACCAGCGATTTGACGATCTGGATTACCTGTATGACCTCGGTGAACTGAAGCTCAAGATGTCTGGTTGTATGAATGGATGTGGCCATCACAGTGTGGGCCATATTGGCATTCTGGGCGTAGAGAAAAAAGGCGGGGAGTGGTATCAACTCACACTTGGTGGAGATGCCACACATGATGCCTCACTGGGCGACCGGGTCGGTCCAGCCATCGAGAAGGACCAAATTGTTGACGCTATTGAGGCTATCCTGACTGTTTACGTGGAACAGCGCGAAGGCGATGAGCGTTTCCTGGACACCTATCGGCGTGTCGGCATGGAGCCCTTCAAGCAACGGGTTTATGCCACCAAGGAGGCCGCGTAATGTCGCCCGCTCCTAACGCCATCGTTAATCGTCAGGTCGTCGAAAATCAATGGCAACATATCGATGATGACAGTGCCTTACCTGACAGTGGCGATATCACGGTAAGCCTGAAACGCTGGCAGGAAGCTGAAGGCCAGTTTCCCGATCATGTTGGACAAGTCGCAGTACGCCTCTCTAATGACATCGATGTCGAAGAAGTTTATCCAGGTATTGCTCATAGCCCTATGATATTGCTTGACTTTCCTATAATTGATACCAATAAGCGTGGTTATCACCCCGATGGCAAGGCTTATTCCCAGGCGCGCCTGTTGCGAGAACGCTGTGATTATCGGGGGGAAATTCGCGCACATGGTCAGGAAGTGATTTCCGATGTATTACTCTACATGGAGCGGTGTGGAATCAATGCATTTGAAATGCGCGAGGGGCAGAACCTGGGCAAGGCCATTGCAT
>JBFKKS010000195.1:0-4656 GCA_041630955.1 Nevskiales bacterium | reverse complement strand
GTTTGAGTCGACCATGCCCACAGCCGTACAATCGCTGCCATGACCACAACCAGCGACAACCAGCCAAACTTGCTTGCGCCCAAACACTGGCCCACCTGGTTCGCGCTTGGCATAGGCTGGCTCATCAGCCAGTTACCCTATCCATTGCAGATGCGTGTCGGGCACTGGCTTGGCATTCTGACCTACCTGCTCCTCAAGTCACGTCGGCATGTCGTAGAAGTGAACCTGCAACTCGCCTTTCCCGAGTTGGACGAGAAAGCGCGTGCAGCACTGGTAAAAGCGCACTTCCATTCGGCCGGCAAGGGTATCGTGGAAACCATGCTGTGCTGGTGGGGATCGGATGCCAAGGTCAAGCGGCTGGCCCATTTTGAAGGCCTCAAGCACCTGCAGGAGGCAATCCGTTCCGGGCGCGGGATTCTGCTGTTATCAGCTCATTTCACCTCGCTTGAACTCGGCGTGCGCATGAGCACCATGCATGCGGACGTGACGGCGATGTACCGACCACCGAGCAACCCAGTGATAGACAAGGTCATGCGCGCCAGCCGTGAGCGACAGGTTGGCAAGGATGTGATCCCTAAAAGCAATATCCGCGGCCTGATCAAGGCCCTGCGACAGGGTCAGGCGGTGTGGTATGCGCCGGACCAGAGTGCAAAAAACAAGCTCAGCGCCATGGTGCCCTTCTTTGGCGAACCCGCCATGACCAACCTGGCCACCAGTCGTCTGGCAAAAATGAGCAATGCCATTGTGTTGCCGTTCTTTACGTTGCGGCGCAATGATGGAAAAGGCTATCGGGTAGTCATCCTGCCAGCGTTGGAGAATTTCCCTACGGATGATGAAATCGCTGACGCCTTGCGCGTCAATCAGGTAATCGAAGAAGTCGTCAGGGAGTCACCGGAACAGTATTTTTGGCTGCACCGACGCTTCAAACGGGATGATGGCATTAATCCCTATAAAAAAAGCCCTTCAGGCTAAAAAGTGCTCTCAGCGGGCCGCAACCATGTAGCCCTGGAGTAGTTGTCGCCAACTCGGCTCACCAAAGTGCAGATCGACGCCCTTGTCCTGCTGTTTATTGATGGATCGCATCAACCGGTCCAGATTCTGCCGCTTCCACAGCTCCCCGCCCTTGCGAATCCGCGAACGGTCAAAATCGATCAGGTAAATCGCACCCTCTTCAGTGCGCATGATGTTATTGATATTGAGGTCATGATGACAGACACCGGCATCGTGGAAACGTCGCAGGGTCTGCCCCAGGTCCTGCCAGTCCTGTGCCTGAAGCTGGTCGTTACGCATCCAGTCCTGCCATACGCGTGCATTTTCAATACGCTGCATTACCAGGTCAGCTCGATATACAAAACGTGACCTTACGGCACGCGCAGCCACCGGCGCGGGCACCGGCAAACCCAGCTCGGTCAGATGAGCCAGCAATTGAAATTCGCGCCAGGGACGGGTGCGCTTCAAACCGGTCCACAAATAGGCATCGCGCACAAACCACGCCACTGCCCCGCCGCGATGATAATGACGCATCGCCCACGACTGGCCGCCCTCGCGCAGAAATACCGTTGTGCCCTTGCCCTGCTCTGCCTCACCCTCGTAGGCACCTCGATCACGCCAGTAATCCGGGTCAAAATGCTGGGGAGGAAAGTCCGCTACCACATCCGCATCGTGGATGATCGAGACCGGGCCCTGGCTATGAGAAATAAGATTCATGGGGCTGCTCGATGATTGGTTCTAGGGTCGCTAGCGAACGTAGGTCAGCCACTCAGGACGGCTTTCTCGCTGTCCACGCACCTGTTCAAAGTAGAGGGTCTGCAACTTCTCGGTCATCGGACCACGGCCTCCATTTCCGATCGTGCGGCGATCTATTTCACGAATCGGTGTCACTTCTGCAGCCGTGCCAGTAAAGAATGCCTCATCGGCCACATACAACTCATCCCGGGTGATGCGTTTCTCAACCACCTTGAGACCCAACTCTTCTGCGAAACAGAAAATCGTGTCGCGTGTAATGCCGTCGAGCGCGGAACGCAGGTCCGGCGTATACAAAACATTGTCGTGCACGTAGAAGATGTTCTCGCCACTGCCTTCGGCCACATAGCCGTCCACGTCCAGCAGCAAAGCTTCATCGTAGCCATCGGCCACTGCCTCCTTGAGCGCCAGCATGGAATTAAAGTAATGCCCATTCACCTTGGCTCGACACATCGCGCTGTTGACATGATGACGGGTATACGAGGAAGTACGGATACGAATACCGTTGATGAGCTGGTCCTCACCTAAATAAGCGCCCCAGCTCCAGGCCGCTACCATGACATGTACCCGCAGGTTGTCCGCGCGCAGGCCCATCCCTTCTGAGCCATAAAAGGCCATCGGTCGGATGTAGGCGGAATCAAGATTATTCTCACGAACCGCAGCCAGCTGCGCCTGGTTAAGCGTTTCTCTGTCGTAAGGAATCGACATGCCCATGATCTTGGCCGAATTGAACAACCGCTGGGTATGGGCCTCAAGTCGAAAGATGGCCGCGCCGCGGTCTGTCTCGTAGGCACGGACGCCCTCGAATACACCCATGCCGTAGTGCAGGGTATGGGTGAGCACGTGAACCTGTGCTTCGCGCCAGGGCACCATTTCACCATCCATCCAGATAAGACCATCACGGTCCGCCATCGACGTCATTAGGGATTTCCTCGTAAGCCAGTGTGTCAGCCAAGCAACGAAGTGCCGCCGCCGCTGTAAGCGCGGTATTTTTTCACACTTCGACCCGTTTTACATCGCCAGCTTTGACTTTCAGCTGCCCAATACCTTCGTTAGTACATCACCGGGCATGATCTGCCGCAGGCAATTGGTGTGCCCCAAGGGACAGTTGCGCTCAAAACAGGGGCTGCAGGACAGGCGCAGATACAGCACTTCGGCATTGGCCGTGAGCGGCGGTGTGTAATCAGGCGTCGAGGAGCCATAGATGGCGACCAGCGGTGTGCCCGCGGCTGCGGCCACGTGCATCAGGCCGGAATCATTGCTTACAGCCCTCTCACAATCGGACATCAGGTCCACCACATCAGCCAGCGCCGTGCGTCCACACAGGTTCACGACATGGCCACCGGCATCACCGGCGGCTGCCTGAATGGTTTCAGCCAGCGCCTGTTCCTTGGCTGAGCCCATGATCCAGACTTGGTGACCACGCTCAACAAGTGAGGCGGCGAGTTGCCCGTAGTATTCCGCCGGCCATTGTTTGGCAGGGCCATATTCGGCACCTGGCATAAACCCGATGGCAGGACGTTTTGAAACCAGACCAAGCTCAGTCCTAATGCGGGCAAGATTGCTTTCATCCACCTTCAACAAGGGTTCCGGCGTGGGTGGTGCCGTATTGGACGGACCAGGCTCACCAAGAGCCACAAACCGCTGCACTGTCCGCTGCAATACGGATTTGTCTAGCGGGCGTACGTCGTTGATCAACCAGTATCGCAACTCACCGCGATAGCCGGTGCGGCGTGGAATGCCGGCGAAAAAAGGCACCAGTGCCGCCTTGAACTTGCGCGGCAGGACGATAGCTTGATCATAGGCTTCAGCGCGCAGATCACGTCCCAGCCGCCATAACTTGCCCAGCGCCAGTTCACCGTGTCCAATCGGCAGCTCTACCCCCCGACGCACCTCGGGCATGCGCTCAATAATCGGCAGTGACCAACCCGGTGCCAGAATATCGATGATGCAACCGGGGTGCTGGCGCTGTAGCGAGATAGCCAGGCTTTGTGCCATGACCATATCGCCCACCCAGGCCGGGCCTACAATCAGAATCTTCTGCGACATCGGGCCGCGCTAGTCTGCGCTATGCAGAATGTCCATATAGGCCTTAACACCCTCTTCGACTGACTTGAATGGTGCTGTATATCCGGCAGCACGCAGCGCGGTCATATCGGCCTCGGTAAAGCTCTGGTAGCTACCCTTCAGATGGTCCGGAAAAGGCACATACTTCAGCGCGCCACGCCCGTGCCAGGCCACCACTGCATTAGCAACGTCGTTGAAACTCTGGCTGCGACCAGTACCCAGGTTGAAAATCCCGGATACGTTCGGGTTATCCAGTAGCCACAGGTTTACATCGGCCACGTCGCCAACATATACGAAATCGCGGCGCTGCTCTCCGTCGCCATAGCCATCCGAACCCTCGAAAAGGCGGCATTCACCGGTTTCCCGAATCTGCTGATCGAAATGGAATGCCACACTTGCCATGCTGCCCTTGTGCTGCTCGCGTGGCCCGTAAACATTGAAGTAACGCAGGCCCACGACCTGAGCGTTCAGTGCGCCCTGGCGGCGCACGTACTGATCAAACTGAAACTTGGAATAGGCATACATGTTGATCGGTTTTTCGTGTTCCAGCCCCTCCTTGAAAACCGGACCCGGGCCATAAACCGAGGCCGAGGAGGCATAGATATAAGGCACGCTATGCGACTGGCACCAGTGTAAGAGCGATTTCGAGTACTCATAGTTATTGCGCATCATGTAGCGGCCGTCCCACTCGGTTGTGGCCGAGCAGGCACCCTGATGCGAAATAGCAGTCACCTGTCCGAAATCGTGACCGGATTCAATCGCGGCCAGGAAATCATCCTGATCCAGATAATCTGCGATACGCAGGTCCGCCAGATTGCGCATCTTCACGCCGTCGCTGAGGTTATC
>JBFKKS010000194.1:0-4660 GCA_041630955.1 Nevskiales bacterium | reverse complement strand
GGCCGCCAGAGAGCAACTAATCCCGGTTGTGAGACGCGCGGAGATGCTGGCCGAATTAATGCGTTTCCGCTTTGGCGTGGCGGTGGCCGGAACGCACGGCAAGACGACGACCACCAGCCTGACCGCTGCCGTGCTGGCTGAGGGTGGACTCGATCCGACCTTCGTGGTCGGTGGCAAGGTCACCAGTACAGGCACGAATGCCCGTTTGGGCGCGGGCCCCTACCTGGTTGCCGAGGCTGATGAGAGCGATGCTTCGTTCCTGTTGCTAACGCCGATGATGGCCGTGGTGACAAATATTGATGCCGATCATATGGCGACCTATGGCGATGATTTTGGCCGCCTGCGTGCAGCTTTCGTCGAATTCATTCATCACTTGCCTTTTTACGGTCTGGCAGTGGTCTGCGTGGATGACCCGGTGGTGCGCGAGTTGCTTCCTGAACTGGGTCGGCCGGTCAAGACTTACGGTATTGAATGCCAGGCTGATGTGTGGGCTGAAAACCTTGAGCCAGACGGGCAGGGCACACGCTTCCGTCTGCGCTTTGCTGATAGTCAGCAGGGCTGGAACGTGCACCTGAACCTACCGGGTCGCCACAACGTGCTCAATGCTTTGGCGGCAGCCACGGTGGGATATGAACTGGGTGTGGATATGAGTGCTGTGCAGTCAGCGCTGTCTGGCTTCCAGGGGATTGGTCGCCGGGTCGAAAACCTGGGAGAACTGAGACTCGGTGGCAAGCACTACACGTTGATCGACGATTACGCCCATCACCCGCGTGAACTGGCCTGCACGCTGCAGGCGATGCGGGATGCCTGGCCTGGTCGACGTCTGGTGGTGGCCTTTCAGCCGCACCGTTACTCGCGTACCAGCGATCTGTTTGACGATTTCTGCCAGGTTCTGACTGAACCGGACGTGCTGCTCATAACAGAGGTCTACGCAGCCGGTGAGCAACCGCTGGCTCACGCCAGTGGCCTGGCCCTGTGCAAGGGTATTCGCAGTCGCGGCAAAGTGGACCCGGTCTTTGTGGAGAACGTGGAAAGTCTTCCAAGCGTACTGCCGGATATTCTCGCTGATAACGACGTGCTCCTGACGGTCGGTGCCGGCAATATCGGCATGGTTGCGCACAACATTGCGGGCGCAAGTGAGAGGGTGGCATGACGGGCGGTAGCTTGCGAGGCGAACTGCGCATGCATGAGCCCATGGCGCGGCATACTTCCTGGCGGGCCGGCGGTCCGGCTGATCGTTTTTATCGCCCGGCTGACCTGGCTGACCTGGTGACGTTTCTTCAGCGCCTGGACCCGGGTGAACAGGTGCTTTGGCTGGGCCTGGGCAGCAACTTGTTAGTCCGTGATGGTGGGTTCAGGGGCACGGTTATCGCGCTGCATGGGGTACTGGACCTGATCGAAGAAGTTGATCGCCAGGGCGACCAGGTCGTCCTGCGCGTGGAGGCTGGCGTGCACTGCGCACGCCTGGCCAAATATTGCGCAGAACAGCAGCTTGATGGGGGCTCATTTTTCATCGGTATTCCGGGCACGGTGGGCGGCGCTCTGGCCATGAATGCGGGCGCCTACGGTGGGGAAACCTGGGGCCAGGTGCGCTCGGTCGAGGTAATGAGTGTGAATGGTGCCGTGCAGAAGCTGCCGGCGGATGCCTTCGAAGTTGCTTACCGCAGCGTCAAACCGGCACCCGGCACAGACCTGCAGTCTCCCTGTTACCTGTCTGCCGAACTGGTCTTTGCCTATAACCCGGATTTGCAGGCAAAGAATGAGTTGCGCCAATTGCTCGATGCACGCAAGGCGGCGCAGCCAGTGGGGCAACCCAGCTGTGGCTCGGTATTCCGTAATCCCGAAGATGATCACGCCGCACGTCTCATCGAGGTGAGTGGTCTGAAAGGTTTCTGTATTGGTAAAGCCTGTGTTTCTGACAAGCACGCGAACTTCATCATCAATACCGGTGAAGCGCAGGCCGATGACATCGAGCGTGTGCTGTTACATGTGCAGGCAACCGTGGCCGCCCAACATGCAGTGCAACTGGTGCCCGAGGTTCGTATTGTGGGCGAAGCCGGGGCTGTGCAATGACTTCGGTAAACAGACGCGTGACTGATCCGGCTGCCTTCGGCAAGGTGGCTGTGCTGATGGGCGGTTGGGCCGCCGAGCGCGAAGTGTCCCTGGATTCCGGTGCGCAGGTGCTGGCAGCACTGCAGCGTCAGGGCGTGAATGCCCATGCTGTGGATGTCAATCGTGACAACCTGCTTTTGTTGAAGAACGTTGGCTTTGATCGGGCCTTCAATATTTTGCATGGACCGGGCGGCGAAGACGGTGTCGTGCAATCGTTGCTTGAGGTGCTGGAAATTCCTTACACGGGCAGCGGTGTGCTTGCTTCGGCTTTGGCGATGGACAAGCTGCGGACCAAGCAGATCTGGGAAAGCGCGGGCATCCCGACGCCCGCCTATCGAGTACTTGCGGACGATACGGATCTGGATGCGGTAGTTGAGTCCCTCGGTCTGCCTATCTTCGTCAAACCTGCCACAGAAGGTTCCAGTATTGGCATGAGCAGGGTGGAGAAGGCAGCGGACTTGCCAGCCGCCTATGCACGTGCCGCCGAGTTCAATCCCATGGTCCTGGCCGAATCCTTTATTGCCGGTGGTGAATACACCTGTGCCGTGCTGGAAGGGGCAGAGGGATTGCAGGCCCTGCCTATTATTCGAATCCAGACTGAAAACAGCTTCTACGACTATCAGGCCAAGTACCAGTCGGATGAAACCCAATACCACTGTCCCTGTGGGCTGCCGGCCGATACCGAAGCACAACTGGCGGCTTTGGCGCTGCAGGCTTTTCGTCTGCTTGGAGCCCGCGGATGGGGCAGGGTGGATTTCATGCTGGATGCTGATGGCCGGCCCTGGTTCCTGGAATTGAACACCGTGCCCGGTATGACCTCGCATAGTCTCGTGCCGATGGCGGCCAGGCAGGCGGGGCTCGATTTTGATGCGCTGGTCTGGCGCATTCTGGAAACCACGTTACAGGGGGCGGGAGCATGACCAGGCCCATGGCCAAGCCCCGGGATGCACGGCCCTGGTGGCGTCAGCTGATGCCGGCACGTCTGCGCTGGACCTGGCTGCTAATGGGGCTGGCGATGATGAGTCTGCTGGTGGGCTTTCGCATGCTGCCGACACTGGCGAGTTCAGAGGCGGTGTTACCACAGGCGCATCGCCTGTATCTGCAGGGCGATTTGAAACATACCCCTGACACGGAAGTGATGGCCGTGGTCCGTCCTTTCCTTGGCGTGGATCTGGTAGCACTGGATATAGATGGCCTGTATGAGGCCGTACATGCGTTGCCCTGGGTAGCACAGGCCAAGATTCGTCGCCGTTGGCCGGATGGTGTCTGGGTGCATGTGACCGAACGTGAAGCCATTGCCCGCTGGGGTGAGGACGCCCTGCTGAGTCCGACAGGCGAGGTGTTCCATGTGCCCACAGAGTCAATGCCTGAGGGGCTGGTCAAATTGCATGGACCCGAGGGAATGGAGCGCAAGTTGCTGGCCACCTATGCCAGTACTCGAAGAACGCTCAAGACCGTGGACGTGGTGATTGAATCACTGTGGATAGACCCGCGTGGTGCCTGGCATCTGCGCGTGAACAACGGTCTGGAGCTGATGCTCGGCCGACATGAACTGAACCAACGGGTGCAGCGTTTCGTGGATGTGGTGTTGGGGTCGCTGGCCCCAAGACTGATTGAGGCGCAGTACGTCGACTTACGTTATGGCAATGGGTTTGCGGTGGGCTGGCGTCCGCAGGCCGAGGAGAAGGAAGCCGATGTCGAAAAAACCTGACAAGAATCTGATCGTGGCGCTTGATGTGGGTACCTCCAAGGTGGCCTGCATCGTGGCGGCGACCAATGATGAGGGAGAATTGGAAATCATAGGCGAGGGCGTCCATCCCTCCAAAGGCATGAAAAAGGGTGTGGTGGTCAACATCGAGGCCATGACCCAGTCCATAAGGCGTGCAGTGGAGGAAGCCGAACTGATGTCTGGCTGCCGTATCCAGTCAGTGCACGCGGGTATTTCCGGCAGTCACGTGAAGAGCATCAACTCACATGGCATCGTGGCCGTGCGCAGCAAGGAAGTCACCGAGGCCGACGTGGAACGCGTCATTGATGCTGCCTGCGCTGTCGCCATTCCGGCTGACCAGAAGATCCTGCATGTGCTACCGCAGGAATTTGCGGTGGATGACCATGAAGGCATCCAGGAGCCCATCGGCATGTCAGGGGTGCGCCTTGAAGCCAAGGTGCATATTGTTACCGGCGCGGTGACCTCCGCCCAGAACATTCAGAAGTGCGTCAATCGCTGCGGCCTGGAAGTGAACAAGCTGACGCTTGAACAGTTGGCTTCCAGCTATGCGGTGCTGACGGACGATGAAAAAGACCTAGGCATCTGCCTGGTCGACATCGGTGGTGGTACTTCGGATATAGCGGTATTCGTCAACGGTGCCATACGGCACACGGCGGTCATACCGATTGCCGGTGACCAGGTCACCAATGACATGGCCGTGGCCCTGCGTACCCCCACCCAGTACGCAGAGGAGATCAAGATCAAGTACGGCTGTGCCCTGCCGGAACTGATTGAATCCGATGAGGCGATAGAGGTACCCAGTGTGGGCGAGCGTCCGGC
>JBFKKS010000193.1:0-4690 GCA_041630955.1 Nevskiales bacterium | reverse complement strand
TCGTCAGATGACGTCGACCTGTGGGAAATCAATGAGGCCTTTGCCGTGGTGACCATGGCGGCGATGCATGACATCGGCATTCCGCACGAGAAGGTCAATATCTACGGCGGCGCCTGTGCCCTGGGGCACCCGATCGGCGCCTCCGGTGCCCGCATCATGGTGACCCTGATCAATGCGCTGCAGCGCAGTGGTGGCAAGAAAGGTATTGCCGCCCTGTGTATTGGGGGCGGTGAGGCAACGGCAGTCGCGGTGGAACTGGTTTAAAGCCGTTTGTTTCCGCGTGTCAGTGCCCAGCCTGAATATCTTGGGTAGCCGGCGCTCACCTCTTTTACATTAAGGGATTTCCAGTAGTAGTGAACCGGAATGAGTGCCGGTGCCAGCCACAGGAACCGGGGGTCATAAGTCCAGCGATTGTCGTAGCGCATTTCAGAATAAAGGCTTGAATCCCGGCGGATCGGGTTGCCATGGCAGTCATGGCTGAGCATGCCATTGGTCTGGGCCTGGCTTTCAAGAATACGCAAGCCGCTGAATGCTGCGATTTTCCTGAGTTCCTGTTCGAGGTTGAATACCAGCGCCTCGTAACTCAGGGTGAGAACAGGGCGACCGGTTGATTTCAGCTGGCGCGCGCGCACCTTGTTGCGGTACCACCAGGTCAGGCAGTGAAGCAGTAATGGTTTCTTGCGCCCGCGGTAACCCTTGTAGGTGGCATAGGTCCTTTCCTTGGAGGTGGCCCAGCCTCGATAGTCACGAACCACGTGGATAAAGCGGATATCGACCTTGTCAGCCAAATCAGGTGCGAGCCAGCGTTTGTCCAGGCCATCGGTGTACTTCGAATTGTCCACCATGGTCATATCGGCAAAGTTGTCGAGAAAATGCTCAAGCACCAATTGATGCAGCTGTGTTTCGGTCAGCTTGGTTTCAGATGCGCCCGCCTGTTTAATGATCGCGCCCCAGAATTGGCAGTCCTGCATGGTTTTTCCACAGGTGCAGCTGTCCTTGTCGATCTGGTCTTGCCTGATCGCTCTTAAAGAGGCCTCGATTTCACCCAGGCTCAGGACGTTTTCCATCTGGTTCAGCAACAGGCTGATCAGGGTCGTACCGCTGCCCCCCAGGCCCACTATGTAGATGAGTCTTTGGCGTTCTGAGGCAGGTTGTGTCATCACTCTTCCCTCCATGGAGCGTCCTGTACTGTTTGTGCGCTGAGTAGCGGTTAAGCCACCGTGCAATCGTTATGGTCTGGCGACAGTGGCCTTGATTGCTGAGGCCCTGCCTTATGTCATGGGTATTACGGGGGTGCTGGCAGTACAGCAACCACGCGGGTCATTAAGCTTGGGTTTGAATCTCGGTTGCGTATCGACTCAGGTAGGCCTGCATGGCATACGCTGCTTCGGCTCGATAGGCCTCTGTAATCTCACCATGCAGGTAGTATGACAGGCGATAGGTCGTGGTGACGATCTCGGCTGCCATCACAGCTACATCGGGCGGCGGTTCCGGCAGCTGTATGCCACGGGCAACCAGTAATTCACGGCCGTAACGTCCCAGTCGGTCGATGGTCATCTGTAGCGCCTGGTAGCTTTCATCCGTGGTGCTGCCGCCTAGAATCAGGATGCAGGCCACGCGATGGTTGTTGTAGAAATTCACGCCGGCGGTAACCAGGGTGTCAATGGCTTCCGCCCAGGGCTCGGTCATGATGCGGGGGGCGGCCGCGATCAGTTCCCTCTCAAGTTTGTCCAGGTATCGGCGGGTCAACTCGTTCAACACTGCATAGGGTGTGGGGAAGAACTTGTAGATGCTGGCCCGCGTCATATCGAGCCGGGTAGCGAGTTCGGGTATGGAAAAGCCGCTCATGCCCTTTTCCAGCAACAGGTCTTCTGCCGCTTCCAGCACCTTTTCGAAGCGATCACGGGCGCGCTGTTGCTGCGGCTGGCGGGCTACCGAGTCGAGTGGGGTAATGGGGCTTGTCGTCGTACTCATGGGGCGCATGATAAGCCTTGACGCTAAAAGTGACAAGTGTTACTTTACGATTCCCCAAGGTAACATAAGTCACTTAACCAGCGAAGGCGATGCAGATTTCGACGCATTCTTACCGCAGAAATTTCTCCATGGCCTTGCTGCTGTGTGTGACTGCGTTGGCCGCCTGCAAAGGTGACTATTCCGGTGGGCCGGCTAACGCTACGTCCGGTTCTGGTGACAACGGTGGGTCGACTGACAATAGCGGGACACCTGGCGGACCCGAATTCGCCAGTACCGAGGCATTCTTCACAGCGCGCATTACACCACGGCTGCATTTCTGTCGTACCTGCCATGTACCTGGCGGGGTGGCGGATACCGACGAAGGGCGCCGCTTTCTGCTCTCCTCGAACAGTGGTGACGACTTCGCCAACACGTTCTCAAGCTGGCAGACCCTTGGCAGGGGCATTCATGACAGCCCACTGATTATCGAAAATGCGGATTCGAATGAACCGCATAGCGGCGGCAAGAGCTGGCCGGTAGGCAGTGATGCCTATAAGGATATGATCACGTTACTGACCTGCTGGGAGACGCCAGCTAACTGTACGCTCAATGCATCGGGTGACCTGGACATCGCATATCCATTGCTGGGTGATGCGCGAGGGGGCAACCGCTGGGCTAACTTTTGCGAAGGCAAGGCGGATGATGCCGTGTTGCCTCGTGACCCGAGAACGCTGGTTGTGCCAGGCGTGAATGAGGGCAAGGCGGTCGGGTTTAATGCCTACTGGAGCGACTGTAACAATGCAGTGCCTCACCCGACGACCTGTGGCGAGTTCCGGGAACAATATGAGCTGGGTGAGTTCGTCGGACTGGGCAACGGTGAAATAGGCACGCCGACCTCTTTTTCGGGTGGCAACCCCAACCCTTCGGGCCTGTCGGTCGATAACTACAACAGCCTCTGGGAAGTCTGGGGTCTGTCAGAACGCCCCGATAATTTTGATCAGCTGGTTGCGGAACGCTACGGTTCGCCGCAAAGCCTGGTACGTAACCCCTATCCCTTGCCGGGTGAAGACCCGAATGAGACCGAAGGCGGTTCCGGGCAGTTGCCCATGGTGTTTACCCAGTTGCGAGGCCCGGATGGCAAGTGGAAGGGTGAGATCGGCACCAAGGTTTGCGTGTACTGCCATAGTGGACAGCTCGGCAGTGCACAGGACGGGCCCGGCCTGGGGCCGCAGCCGGGCGGTGCAGGGTCGATTGGCGATTTCACCGTGGCTTCCTACGATTTCGCCAAGGCCGGCGACTACCAGGAGGGTGCGACGGCTGGTATCACGATTGCCACCAATCGCGGTACAGGGGCCATCGATTTTTTCCAGCTGGGTTTCGTGCTCTTCAGTGGTGGTGACCCCGAGTTGCTGGCGAACGACAAGATCCTGCTAAGCCAGGCCATCGGTACGATCAAAAGCCCTCCGTGGTGGAATATGGGCTACCGGCCACAGAAATTCCACGGGGCGGTTCTGCCCACCGATTCCTCGCGGATCGACATGGCGGCCTATTACGATCTGGGTAAGGGGCTGTCGGGCGGCGATGCCATTAGCTGGATTGACCAACACGCCGGGCCTTTCCAGGTCTGGGCGGAAGCGCTGGCGTCGCCGCAATACCCGGAAGCTATCGACACAGCGCTGGCGGAACAGGGCGCTATTCTGTTTCACAGCAAGGACCTGTGGGCCGAGGAAGGCAATCCGGCGCCGCGCCCTGAGCAGGGCAATGGGTCCTGTGCTTCCTGCCACGGGGTGTATTCACCCCATTTCGCGCATGACCCCGCCTACCTGGAAACGCCTGAACTGATGGGTGTGGCGGGTTACTACGTGCCCCATACCATTGCCGGTACCGATCCCGTCTATGCCGAGGCCATGCAGAGCCTCAGGAACAGTGATGGCAGCGTCAGCCCCGCCATCATGAACAACGACCTGCTGTACTGCGGCGTGGGTGCGGCAGGCCACACACCGAACAATACGCCCATCTACCTGGCACCACCCCTGTGGGGCATCTGGGCAGCAGCGCCTTATTTTCATAATGGCTCGGTGCCCAACATCTGGGGCGTGCTGGACCCGGCTTCAGAGCGCCCCCGCATCTGGCGACGCGTTTCGGCACCCGCCCGCGAAGACCAGGTAGGCAAGGTCGTGATGGGCTATGACACCAACCTGCAACGCGCATTTGATTTTGACAAGCTGGGCTGGAAATACGACGAGCTTGAATGTGGGCAGACGGGAACGGTGCCATTCGTGGATTGTGATCCGGTGATGACGGATTCTAGGCCCCTGCTTGAGCAGATATTGGGTGTTTTCTATACCCGCATAGCCCTGCTGTGGAACCTGCCACGAGTGGATATGATTGGCATGAGCAACCAGCAGATCGAAGCGCGCAAGATCTATAACACCAACGAGTACAGCCAGGGCAACCAGGGCCACGAGTTTACATCGGTGCTCACCGATGCAGAGCGGCGGGCGATTGTTGAATACCTGAAGACCCTGTAGGTCCGGAGAGTGAGATGACAGTTAAACCTCTTCTTATCATTGCGCTTATTTCGCTGTCCATGACGGCGGGCTGTAAGGGCGAATACTCAGGCGGAACGGCCGGTGGATCAGGCGGCTCCTCGGACGGAGGGGGCGATGGCGGCGGCAATAATGGTGGTGGTGCCGGCACAGGCCAGTTCGAGAATTCAGAAGCCTTCTTCGATGCC
>JBFKKS010000192.1:0-4766 GCA_041630955.1 Nevskiales bacterium | reverse complement strand
GCCGATGACCACGATATCGGCTTCTATCCTGCTACCGTCGCCGAGTACCACGTGTGTGACCTCGGGCGTGCCTTCGAGTGCGGTCACTGCGGCACCGGTGCGCAGGTCAACGCCGGCAGCACGGTGTACTTTTTCGTAGAAGCTGGAAGTGTCGGGTGCGGTGACACGGGCCAGTACACGGTCCAGGCCTTCCAGTACCGTAACCTGCATGTCCAGCTTGGTGGCGACTGCGGCGACCTCCAGGCCAATGAATCCGCCACCGATAATGACGATCTTCTTGCCTGCCGCGCAGCGGGCGCGGATCGCGTCGACATCTTCAATGCCGCGCAAGGGGAACACATTGCTGGCAGTGGCACCTTCGACAGGCAGGTCACGTGCCCGACTGCCGGTGGCCAGAACCAGCTTGTCGTAGTGGAGTTCGTCGCCTTCAGCTAGCGATATCTTCTTGTTGTTGCGATCGATGTTTTCGACGCGTGCGCCGAGCACGCATTCGATGTTGGCATCTTCCAGGCGCGCTGGCTGCATCACGTACAGGCTCTCCAGCGTGGCCTCACCCGCCAGGTAAGCCTTGGACAGGGGCGGGCGCTTGTAGGGGATATGCGCTTCTTCGGTGACAAGCGTGATGTTGCCCTCGAATTTAAGCTTGCGCAGTTCCATGGCACAGGCACCGCCTGCCTGGCCGCCGCCGATGATGACAATATTCTGGTCGCTCATAATCTATAAAAGTGGGTCAGAAAACGCAGCAGTATAGCTGCTTGGGCTCAGTTAGCATTCTGTGCGTAAGGCTTCAGCTCGGGTTCTTCATTGCTGAAGTGTGGGTCTGTCATGCCATTCTCAAATGACTTTGGTAATGCAGTGGTCATATACAGGAGAAAATCCGGTGGCAGAGCGATGCCGGGGACAATGGGCAGCAGGGCACACAAGTCTGCGCCTCCGGCACGTTCGATATCGGCAGGTCCTGGATTCAATATCGCGTCCAGGGTCAGGCTGAATGCGACAGCATCGGTGATGCCGATGGTGACATGGTCCGCGAAATATCCCGGGCAGACATCCTGTAGCAGGATGTTTCTCACTTTCGGGTTTTCAATACCCCAGTCGAGTGCTGCGCTGGGAACCGGTTCTACCGGCTGCACCAGTTCATCGTATTGCGTGTACAGGGTGGTGTAGTCAATATCGCCGGGCGTTTCGTCATTGGCATTGAGCGCTGTGATGAAGTTCGAGTCTCCCTGCATCTGGTAGAAAGCTTCAGGCATACCGGTACTGCCGCTCCACAAATCACTGACCGGGTTCCCACCCTCGCCAACCGTGCCGTGATTGGGGGCAGCCTGCAGTACAAAATCCTCGATAAGGGGTTGCACCGACGGCCACCATTTCAGCGCCCACCGCGGCATGAGGCCGCCCTGACTGTGACCAACCATGGCAATTTTTCTGCCTGATTCGGCATGCACTTTACGAATGGCATTGACCACATATTCGGCTGATATCTGCAGGTCACTCAAGCCACGGTTAGGGTAGGTCACCATGCACACGTCAAAACCCATTTCTTCCAACATCGGGCCGTAGGACCAATCGTACTGCTCCCACCCGGCAGTGAACGTGCCGTGTATAAGCAGGACTGGCGGCTTTTCGGGGTTTGCAAAAGGCGTGCAAACCAGCGCAGCGTCCAACTCGGACTGTTCGGTCTCAAAGGCAGGCTCGCTGGCAGCGTTGCCGCCACCCTGGTGATTGCCATTGAGCGATTGTGATCCACCACCGCTGTTGCATGCAGTCAGCCCCAGGATTGCGCTTAACAGGATGATACGAGTTACAAAATCCATTTCGTTACTCCAGATTATTGGTTCCTGGGGTACCCCAGTGTGGCCAGGCCTTCAGTGATCTCGGCAAGAATGGCAGGGTCATCAATGGTGGCCGGCATGGCGTAATCCTCGCCATTGGCAATCGACCGCATTGTTTTTCTCAGTACCTTGCCGGAACGGGTCTTCGGCAGCCGTTTGATCACGACTGCCTGTTTGAAGGCCGCCACGGCACCAATGTCCTCGCGCACCTTGGCAATGATTTCGTTGATGATGTCCTCATGCTCGCGTTCCACGCCCGCCTTGAGTACGACCAGGCCAACCGGAACCTGGCCCTTCAGGGCATCGGCCACACCGATCACCGCGCATTCGGCGACATCGGGGTGCGCGGCCAGCACTTCTTCCATGCCGCCAGTCGACAGCCGGTGGCCAGCCACATTAATGATGTCGTCGATACGTGACATGATGGAGACGTAGCCGTCTTCGTCGATAAAGCCCGCATCGCCCGTCAGGTAATAGCCGGGATAACGGCTCAGGTAGTTCTCGACATAGCCGGCCTCGTTGTTCCACATGGTGGTCAGTGAACCGGGCGCCAGTGGCAGCTTGATGACCAGGTTGCCGATTTCTCCGGGCGGCAGGTTATTGCCATCCTCGTCCAGGACCTGCAGGTCAAAACCGGGTACCGGTACGGATGAGGAACCGGGTTTGATGGGCAGGGGTTCAATACCCATGCAGTTGGCAATGGCCGGCCAGCCCAGCTCGGTCTGCCACCAGTGATCGACCACTGGTACATTCAGCATCTCGGTTGCCCAGTTGATGGTGTCAGGATCCGATCGCTCTCCGGCCAAAAACAGCGTTTTCAGGCAGGACAGGTCATGCCCCTTGAGTAACTCACCCCTTGGATCCTCTTTCTTGATGGCACGAAAGGCAGTCGGTGCGGTAAACAGGGCCTTGACCCTGTGCTGCGCAATAACGCGCCAGAAGGCGCCGGCATCGGGTGTTCCGACCGGCTTGCCCTCGTACATGATCATGGTGCAGCCATGGATGAGCGGGCCGTAGACGATATAGGAATGTCCCACGACCCAGCCGATATCCGAGGCGGCCCAGAACACATCGCCGGGATCGATGTCATACACCGCCTTGAGCGAATAAGTCATGGCAACCGCATGGCTGCCGTTGTCGCGCACCACGCCCTTTGGCTTGCCGGTGGTGCCGGAGGTGTACAGCACATACAGGGGGTCAGTAGATTCCAGGGGTACACAATCAACCGGTTCGGCACTCGCAACCAGCTCCTGCCAGTCCAGGTCGCGGTCTGCGGTCATGTTCGCCTGGCTTTGGGCTCGTTGCAGAATGACGCAGTGTTCAACCTTGTGGCTGGCCAGGCTGAGGGCCTCATCCAGCAGTGGCTTGTATTCAACGGTGCGACCCGGCTCGATGCCACAGGAGGCAGCCAGTACCAGCTTCGGTTCGGCTGCATCAATGCGCTTGGCCAGTTCCGGCGCTGCAAAGCCACCGAAGACGACCGAGTGGATGGCGCCGATGCGGGCACAGGCCAGCATGGCGATGGCCGCTTCCGGCACCATCGGCATGTAGATCACCACGCGGTCGCCCTTGGCTATCCCCTGCGCCGAGAGCACACCGGCAAACCTAGCTACCTCGTCACGCAAATCACGGTAGCTGAACTCTTTTACTGTGCCTGTGACCGGGCTGTCATAGATCAGCGCAGTCTGGTCAGCTCGGCCGGCTTCAACGTGGCGGTCCAGCGCGTTGTAGCAGGTGTTGAACTGTCCGCCGGCAAACCATCGGTACAACGGCGCTTTGCTGTCATCGAGTACCTTGTCCCAGCGCTTGTACCAGTGCAGCGCTTCTGCCTGTTCGGCCCAGTAGGCCTGTGGGTCATCGACAGATTTCTGGTATTCAGCCTGGTAGTTCGGTGCGTTCATAACGGACTCTTGGAATCAGTGTGTCACTTGCTTAAATGCTGCTCGGCGAAGTTGACCATATCCTGGCGGGCAATTTTAGCTTCCGGGAACAGCGCGGAAAACAGCGGGAAGGCATGCGGTAAAACCGGCCAGACATCCAGCTGGGTGGCTACGCCAGCATCCTTCGCCCGTTGGGCGCAAAACACCGCGTCGTCTCGCAAGACTTCTGTATCGCCCACGATGTAATGCATCGGCGGCATGCCGTGGTAGTCCCCGTAAATCGGGGAAAGCTCGGGGTCAGAGGCGTCCCAGTCGCGTGTATACAGGTCGTCCAGGTTGCCCAGGCTGCCTATCGGGATCATCGGATCCCTGTGCGGTGCATACGCGCGCGAGGGTGGGGAGTGAATGCGCCCCATTTCCGTGACTGGTGAGACCAGCGTCGCGCAGCCTGGCATGGGGGCGCCGGTCTTGCGTATGCGTTGCAGCATGCCCAGTGCCAGGTTACCACCGGCCGAGTCACCGCCAATCATGATCCTGGTCGGGTCATAACCGGCCTCAAGCAGGCCCATGTAGGCGCGTTCGCAATCATCCAGCGAATGGGGAAACTGATTATAGGGGCCAAGTCGGTAGTCAGGGAGAAAGCCGTTGGCATTCAATGACTTGCTCAAAAGGGCCAGCATTCTCAGATGTGCGGGGTTGGAGGCAGGAATGATGAACCCGCCGCCATGTAGCCACAGGATCACGCGACTATCTGTGTTGAGGAAATCACCCAACGTCGGGCCGGGTACGCCATTCACGATTCGGTAGTGCTGTGCGAGGCCGGCCGTATCACGACACTGTGAGCGTGCAATGAAGACATGCGCCTTGCCCAAGCGGTGCTTTTTATCACCCTTCACGAACCAGCTCATGATGGGCTTGAGTGTCCACTTGAGCAGCTTGGTGAACACGCGGCTACGCAGGCTGATCCTGACTGGCTTGAGTGATATCTCAGGCAGGGTAGTGATCAGGTTGGCAGAGGGCTGGCTCATGAATGATTCCTGTTGTTCAATGC
>JBFKKS010000191.1:0-4766 GCA_041630955.1 Nevskiales bacterium | reverse complement strand
CTTGTCCACCCACCCTTCGCATGACACACGCATCAAGGATCTCAACGCGAACATGCCAAAGGCGATCAAGAAATACGAGGCCGCCCTGGCACAGGGACGCAAGCCCAAGTGCCGGTAGTGACATGAACCCGTCCACGGCGGGCAATCCGCTGCTTGATGTCGAGTGGGAAGCCTGCCTGCTCCAGAAGGGCAGTGACCGCGAGATCGAGGCCTATGCCCGCAAGCGGCTGGGCATGATACCGCCCTATCTGCCTTACCTCGTGCACAGCCCATGGGTAGCCCGGGCCGAGCTGATCATGAATTTCGGACAGGGCCTGCTGATCCATCTCGGCGATGATGAAGCCGAGCTGGCTGCCATGGCTGCCAGCCTGGATAACGCCTGCCGTTACTGTTATGCCACCTTCCGCTTTCTGATGCGGTTGCAGGGCATCAGCGAAACCCAGCTTAGGGAGCGTGAAAGCCGGCTTCGGGAAGCGGCGGGCTCATCGCCCCGCGAGTCCGCCATGCTGCAATTCGTGAATCGCATGAGCCGCTCGGATCCACTGGTAGGCACCGATGACAAGCAACGACTGCTGGATGCCGGTTTTACGGCTGCTGAAATACGGGAGCTGGCCTTCGTTGTCGCCTACACGCTGATGGCCAACCGTACCAGCACCATTCCCGCACTATCACCAGAAGAACTGGAGCAGTTACCGGATCGATGGTATATGCGCCTGGCCAGGCCGCTGGCCTGGAAGATGACCAAACGCTATCTGTCCAGGGGCCAACCCCTGGCCAATCCACCGTCCTATGAAGGGCCGTATGCCTATTTGGTCAAAGCCTTCGGCGACTCGCCCATTGCGGCGGCATTAGCCATGGTGCTTGAGGAAGCCTGGGCCGATACCTTGCTGACTCGACGCAGCAAGGTCCTGATTTTTGCCGTCATCGCTCGAGCGCTGGATTGTTCGCTGTCTGGCGAGGAAGCCCGGCAACTGTTACGTGCCGAACAATTTCCCGATTCGGAAATCGACCCCGTACTGTCGCATCTACGCTCAGCGTCGCTGAACGCCACTGAATCGCTTTTGCTGCCGTTTGCCAGAAAAACCGTGTGGTACCAGCCCAGCCAGATTCAGCGTGAAGCGGGCCAGCTATCCACCCATATCAGCCAGGCGGAATTCGTGGAAGTCGTCGGGCTGGTATCGCTGGCGAATGCACTATGCAGGCTCAGCGCCGCCGTGGTTGATCATTAGCGATGCCGTGGTTACTGCTGCTGGCAAGCAGCTTCATCATCCTTTGCCTGCTGGCTGTCTATCTGCCACTACGTAAGCAAAACCGGCTGTTGGAATCCAGGCTCGCCCAGTCCAATCGTGACCTGCAACACTTGCAACAGTCCTGTGCCCGGTTGGCCCCCGGCAACGTGGTTGACCGATTGATTACCGGCGGTCCTGAAGCCACCGCCGAACGCAAGGAAGTCACGGCCCTGTTTGCCGACCTGGTTGGCTATACCGCGCTGAGCGAGCAACTCGAACCCAGCCTGCTGGCGAGAATTCTGAATGGCTACTTTCAGCATATGAGCGATGCCATTACGGCTAATCATGGGCACATTTCCACGTTTGTCGGGGACGGTATCCTGGCCTACTTCGGTGCGCTGGAACCCAACCCATGGCAATGCGATGACGCTGTGCGTGCGGCTCTGGCCATGCGTGCCGGGCTGGCCGCCTATAACCAGGAACTGGTTGCCGAGGGCCTGCCCCCGCTTGGCCTGGGCGTGGGCCTGCATTATGGGCCGGGGCTGGCAGGCATGGTCGGTAGCAATGAACGCATGGAGTACGCTTTTGTTGGCCGCACAGTGAATCTGGCTGCGCGGGTGGAAAGCCTCACACGCCTGCACAAGGTTGATATCCTGATCACGCAAGCAGTGCGTGAGAAAATCGATCCCGAGGTCGAGCTCAAGCCGATGCCTGCAACCGAAGTCAAAGGAATTGAGGAACCCGTGATAACCTTCGCGGTACTGGACTGGAAAGAGTCCCCGGCCTGAATGCAGAGAAAGCAGAACAAGCAGTGAAGCAAGCAAGGATCGCCCTCTCCCTACTGTGTGTGCTGATCATGGTCGGCTGCGCCACCAGTCCCCCGCGCAACCCC
Source organism: Nevskiales bacterium (assembly GCA_041630955.1). Lineage (GTDB taxonomy): Bacteria > Pseudomonadota > Gammaproteobacteria > Nevskiales > CAJXLF01 > JBFKKS01. Next base: position 2,645 of record JBFKKS010000191.1, on the reverse strand, counting down.
GGCAACGCCTGCGCGATATTCAAGGAAAAAAATGGCTGGTACAGCGATGCCGAAAAGGCACGCAAGCGCTGGGGCACGCCGGTGCATGTCACCATGGCCATCATGTACCACGAGTCGGGCTATCGAGCCGACGCCAAACCCCCTCGTGCCAAGCTGCTATGGGTCATTCCGATGCCCTGGCGTGTGTCTGACGCCTACGGCTATCCGCAGGCCAAGGATGGCACCTGGGAATGGTACAAGGACAGCGGTGGGCGCTGGGGGGCGGACCGCGATGACTTCGCAGATGCCATCGATTTCATTGCCTGGTATGCCAATGTCAGTCAACAGAAGCTGGGGATTTCAAAATGGGATGCCCGCGCCCAGTATCTTGCCTACCACGAGGGGCACGGTGGCTATCAACGGGGCAGCTATAACAGCAAGGGCTGGTTGCTCAAGCGTGCCAGCCTGGTGGCGGCAACAGCGAAGCGCTATCAAACGCAGTTGGCCAGCTGCAAGGACGAGCTGGATAGTTGGTCACTATGGCCATTCTAGGTGCCCTGGCCCTGTACTGAAATCGCGATGCGCCGTTGCTGGCGTTTTTTCTCCAGTACCGGATCGGGGATCGGCACGGATGCCAGCAGGGCCTGGGTATAGGCATGCCGGGGATGGGCGAAAAGCGTAGCCGTGTCTGCCTGTTCCATCGCCTCGCCGCGGTACATCACCAGTACACGCTGGCTGATCTCCTTGACCACGGCCAGATCGTGGGCGATGAACAGCATCGCCAGATTCAGTTCTGCCTTGATCTCTTTCAACAACGCGATGATCTGGGCCTGGATGGTGACATCCAGCGCACTGACTGCCTCGTCACAGATTAACAGCTTGGGACGCACTACCAGCGCCCTGGCAATACCCACGCGCTGACACTGCCCACCTGAGAATTCATGCGGATAGCGGTTCACCCAGGCCGCCTGCAGGCCAACCCTGGGCAGAATAGCCAGCACACGCCGCCAGCGTTCTACGCGGCTGAATTCGGGAAACAGGTTAATCAGCGGTTCGGCGATGTTTTCGCCAATCGTCATACGGGGGTTAAGGCTGGCAAGTGGATCCTGAAAGACCATCTGGACCTGTCGCCTCAGCCGCCGCCACCCATCCAGGCTCAGGTTCGTGACATCCTGGTCATTAAACGTGATCTTGCCGGCCGTGACCGGCTGCATGCCGACGATCGCGCGCGCCAGGGTCGACTTGCCACTGCCGGATTCGCCCACAATACCCAGCGTTTCACCGGCATTCAGTTGCAGTGACAAATCCCTGACGGCATGCAGGACTTCGCTCCCCGCCCACAGCCCTTGCCCGCGCGTCACGAAGTCGATGCACAGGTCCTGTACGCATAGCAGGGGAGATTGATTGTTCACGCAGGCATGCTACTTAAATACGCTGGACAAAAAAAGAGCGGGCCCGCAGGCCCGCTCTCAACAACACTCAAGGTGTCGGCTTAGAGCACATCCCCGTCGCCGTCACCGTCGCCGTCGCCATCACCGTCACCGGCTGGTACTTCGACAACCTTGTCCTTGAACTTCTTCTCGTCGGACTTCTTGAACGGTGCCGTGTGCGTCGACTGCAGGCACAACCCAGTGACAGGGTTAACCAGCTGCACTACCACGGTGTCTTCTTCGCCTGCTGTCAGGGGAAGATCCGGTGGGAAGACCGACTTGACCTTGGCCAGATCCATAACAACCTTGTTCTTCAGCACGCCTTTCTTCACGCCATTCGGTGTAGCCGTCTTTGACTTGTACACATGCGCCTTGACGCTTTCATCAGCGGCTGTCTTGGTCTTCCAGCCTTGCTTGGTTTCCTTGCTGAAGGCACCCGCAGGCAGGTCTGAACCACGAACGAACTCACCGTTGACGTAGACACAAATCACGTAGTCATGAGCCAGCGATGCGGCCGGAACACCGGTAACGGCCTCGAAATCAGCGATTTCGCCTTTCCACTTCCAGATCAGCTTCTTGCCATCCTTGATCTTGAGGTTGGCCACTACTGGGGAGATACAGGCTTCAGGTGCAACCAGCGCACAGGCTTCACTATCGACGAAGTCGCCGGTCGTGTTGTCGCCGTCGCCGTCGCCATCGCCATCGCCATCGCCATCGCCGTCGCCGTCGCCATCGCCGTCGCCATCACCATCGCCATCGCCGCCAACTACTTCGCAGCCATCGCTCGTTACGTCAACGCCAGGCGCCGTAGCAACGCAGGCATCGCAGGCATCGCCTACGCCATCACCATCGGCGTCAGCCTGGTCGGCATTTTTAACCACGGGACAGTTGTCGCTTGTATCACCAACACCGTCTTTATCCGTATCTCTGGCATCGTCACACACCCCTGGGGTATCCCCGGGATGGTCATTCAAATGCATGGCAACCGTGGCCTCATCAAGGGCGCACTGGGTTGTCCTGGTATTGCTGTTGCCAGGGGGTACATGGCAGACACAGTCGTCATACACGACTGCCGCCTTGGCATTAACTGAAAATACCAGCACACCAAGGGTGAGCAATGGCATCCATAATCTTGCGAATTTCATGAGCAGCTCCGCTCCTCTATTGAGGATGTTTTGAATATCTTTCTTCTCGTCATCCTGACGATAAGCCTTCTCGCCTTCCGAGCGATTGCCG
>JBFKKS010000190.1:0-4880 GCA_041630955.1 Nevskiales bacterium | reverse complement strand
CCTCCGGGCTATAGCCCAAGCTTTTAATATTGATGACGCAAAGATTACGCGGTCACCGTTTGTATCGCTTGTATGTGAATGCTGCGGTATAAAAAGCGTATGCAAGAGGCAAGCGAACATTTATACCTGTGGAGTGGCCTGCTGCTCTACGCGGCCGGCGATCATCGCAATGACTGGCACAGCCATTACGCGGCTTCGCTGATCATCGCCCTGGATGCCCCTTTTCGGCTGGAACTGCGTGACGGCGTTGACGAGAAAGTCCGCGCCTGTGTGCTGGCGCCCAATGCCGAAAACCGGGTCTCTATAGAGGGCCGCTTCGTCTCCATCATGGCCGATGTCGACAGTTCGGTGTTCGAGCCGCTGGCACCGATACTCAATGGCAATGCATGGTCTGCGATTGATGCGGAGCGATTGAAGCCCGTTCTGCCGCAACTGGGCGCCTTGCTTGAAACGCCACACACAGAGCGCCAGGTACGCACGCTAGTGGACGATTGCATTGAAGCCATAACCGGCCAACGACCGCGTCCGTTGACCGTATCGCTGGACCGGCGCATCACCCGGGTACTGAAACTGATTCGCGACGGCTTGCCGGACGAACCGAATACCGATGCGCTGGCCGAAGCGGTGGGATTGTCGCGTTCACGACTGCTACACCTGTTCAAGGAACAGCTTGGCCTGCCCATGGGTCAGTACCTGCTATGGCGGCGCCTGTTCGAGGCGGCACGACTCTGGGACGAAGGGCTGTCTATGGCCGAGGCCGGCCATGCTGCCGGATTTTATGATCAGGCCCACTACACCCGAACCATGCGCAAGATGCTTGATGTCACCCCGTCAGGCATTTCGAGAAACCCGAACCTGCATATTCACCATTGCTGGCGAAACGAGTAAGTCATCGCCCTTGAAATATGGGAGGATGGATCCATGCAACCCCTTGAATTCATGAACCCCGCCCTGTTCGGCTTACTGGCCATCCTGGCCACCGGCGTCCTCATATGGCTGGGCCTTCAGTTACTGAATCGCCTGTATCCCGAGGGCGCTGACGAGACTGACCACCATTATCGATTCAAGCGCCAGACAGCCAAACTGCTGTATGTCGCCTTTGCAATCATTTTGCTGCTGGTTGTGGTGCCGATACCGGACAGCACCCGCGGCCAACTCATCGGACTGCTTGGTGTCGTCATCACAGCCATGATCGCGCTGGGTTCGACCTCCTTTGTGTCCAATGCCATGGCCGGCATCATGCTGCGTTCAGTCAATAATTTCCGCCCCGGCGACTTTATCCAGGTAGGTGAACATTTTGGCCGGGTGTCTGAACGCGGCCTGTTCCACACCGAGATCCAGACCGAAAGCCGCGACCTGACGACCCTGCCCAACCTGTTCCTCGTGCAACAGCCGGTGACCGTGACGCGCTCATCCGGCACTATCGTCTCGGCCCGGGTATCCCTGGGTTACGACGTGCCGCATGACAAGGCTCGCAAGAAACTGCTTGAGGCCAGCCAGGAAGCGGAACTGGACGATGGTTTTGTGCGTATTAGCGAACTGCTGGATCACGCCGTGCTGTATCAGGTCTATGGCCTGCTGAGCGATACCAAGAAACTGCTGCAGGCCCGCTCACGCCTGCGCGAAGCGATTCTCACCGTACTGCATGGCGCGGATATAGAAATTGCCTCACCCAGCCACATGATCCAGCGCCGGCTGGATGACGGCTTGCATGCCATGCCCCCGCATCTTGTTGAGGTCGTGGATTTGAAACAGGATGACAATGAAGAAAAGCTGATCTTCGACAAGGCCGAGGCCGCGGAGAAAACCGAAACCCTGCGATCACATCGGGAGACATTCAAGCAACAGCTCGAAACGCTCAAAAAGAACGGCGATGCACCTGACGACCAGATCGAAAAACTGGAGCAGAAAATAACCCGCATCGATGAAACGCTGAAGAAACGGGCCGAGGAAACCAAGGGCAGTGAAAAATAAGCCTGGCCGCGATACCCCCAAGCGGCGCAATCCGCTACACGATCACCCCTTGCTCAAGAAAGGCGGCAGCCACAGCAAGACGCGCAAGGCGAGGCGGGTGAATGAAAGGGTCAAAACGGAACGGCTGGAAGAAGACTAGGCACTGGCCGGCGTGCCTGCACCGATGCTGACGGGTTGTCCCGTATCCTTGGCTGGCAGGAACCGTCCATAGCCCTGCGCCTTGCCCAGGTCATCAGCGTAGCCCTCGACGCGGTCATAGGCGAGCTTGCCGTTGATGATGGTGGCATCCACGGCGAGGTCATTGCGATTGACCAGCCGATCCATGCCAAAGGCCGGGAACGGCGCATCCACCATGCCCCAGACCTCATCGGTCAGGCCCGCCGGGTTGATCACCACCACATCGGCCCGGTCACCTTCACGAATATGGCCGGCATCAATGCCATACCAGTCCGCGAGTTCACCACTGAGACGGTGTACGGCCCGGGCAATACTCATGAAGCCCTTGCCTTCCTGCTGGGCATCGTAAACGTACTTCAGCATGCACATGGTGAAGTTATAGGAGGCCAGATTCTTGAGATGGGCACCGGAATCAGCAAACCCGACCTGCACCTGTTTACTGGCACATAGCTTGCGCATCACGTCGATACGCTCACCAGCAAACTGGATACCCCAGCGCAACTGGTCTTTATGCTCTACTGCCAGGTCCAGGAAGACGTCAACCGGATCCTTGCCCTGCATGGCGCCAATCTCGGCAAAATTCTTGCCGATCAGGCTGGCATCCGGGCATTCCACCACCCAGCCATCGGAAAAATCTCGATGCCACAGGCCTGCGGTCAGCATGGACTTCATGTTCTTGCGAATGATCTGCCGAAACTCCGGTTTGGCCGCCTCAATATAGGGCTGCTCGGGATCCTTCATGTCGCGCAGTATGCGGGCATCCGCCAGCTCGCCGAAAGAATTGAAATCCAGGCCGTAGGCATACACCACGAATGGTGAGGGCAGGAACTGCCAGCGCCAGTTGGCACGCAAAAAGGTATTGGCAATCCAGCCACCCAGCGGGCCGAAACGATACAGCCAGGGCTGGGACTTGAGATCCAGCACGGTGAGCAGGGAAATCTTCAGCGCCTTGCGGAACCAGCCAATCGACTCCCAGAAAAAGGCGAAGATGTTGATCTTGCCGACCGCGTCCGGCGCGCTCTGTAAAATCCGCCCGCGACGGCGCAATACGCGATGCAGGCGGCGATACTCGCTCCACCTGGCGAAGGTAGATGGCAGGGGTTTGGCCCAGGCCCGATCACCATCAATGCGATCCAGCTTGGTAGTCATCGAGGACATGCCCAGGAATCCGTTATCCAGTGCCTCTTCGAGCAGGTTTTCCATTTGCTGCAGTTCGGCCTCGCTGGGCCGCTCATTGCTGACCGAGCGCACCAGTCCCATGGCGCGGGCGCGCAGATCCGAATGCCCAACAAAGGTCGCCAGGTTCGGGCCCAGTGGATGGCTTTCCATGAAGGCCCGAAATTCCGCGGGTGATCGCCAGGTCTTCTTTTCTTTCAGCAGGGGCAATACCCGCTCACGCGGCACTGCCTCCACCCGGGTAAACAAATCGGAACAATCCTCGGCCTCGGCACAGATCATGCTGATGGAACAAATGCCGGTCATCACGGTTGTCACGCCATGGCGTACTGACTCGCTCAGCTCAGGCGCGGCAATAATCTCGGCATCGTAATGCGAATGTGGCTCGATAAAACCCGGCGTTACCCAGCGATCAGTTGCATCGATCACGCGAGGGCAAGCAGATTCGTCCAGCGGACTTTCACTGACGGTCGCGATCCTGCCATCGCGAATGCCGATATGGCGCACAGCACCGGCCTCGGGACTGGCATCGCCCGATCCATCGAAATACTGCCCGTTCTTAATAATGATGTCGTAGGCCACTAAGCTCTCCACAGCCTGAAGCGGAATGATTCCACCAGTTTCAGGCTTTCAGTACGTCACGGCAACCGTCAGGGTGTGAGAACAACCTTGCCAATGTTCTTGCGGGCTTCGATATAGGCATGCGCATCACCGGCCTGCTCGAAGCTAAAGGCCTGGTCCACATGGGGTCTCACCCAGCCTTCATCAATACCCTGTAGCAGGGCCTCCATCCAGACCCGAATCTTGGCCGTCTCGTGCCACAGGTGGCCCATATTCACGCCAAACACGGAGCGATTCTTGTCCATCAGCCCCAGCGGGCTGTAAAGCGGCAGACCCGAAACGATCTTGAGTAGTCGCAGCGGCCCTGGCAGTCTGGATTCTGAGGCAGTCGATATGCCGAACATCCCTAGGCGACCGGTTGAACGCAGTGCCTTGTAACTTTTCTTCCAGTGACTGCCACCGAGCGGGTCGGTGATCAGTTCCACACCACGCCCCTCCAGCAGCCGGTCGAGTTCAACGGACCAGTCCTGGGTCCGGTAATCAATGGCGTGATGCAGGCCGCGCTCTTCAAGAAAGCCGTGTTTACTGGCGCTGGCGGTACCGATCAGGGTAGCGCCGATGTGTCGACCGATATCGACTGCCGCCAGCCCGACTCCGCCACCGGCATTGTGAATCAGGACTGTTTCATCCACCGAAAGTGAGCCCATCACCACCAGTAGCTGCCAGGCCGTCAGGTAGTTGACCGGGATAGCAGCTGCCTGCTCGTGGCTTAGTGAAGCAGGCTTGGTGAAAAGTTGATCTTCTGGCACCACCACGGTATCGCTGTAACCGCCAAAGCGGGTCATCCCGAACACCTCCTGCCCTAGCCAGCTTTCATCGACGGCTTCGCCCACTGCATCGACCGTGCCCGAGATTTCATAGCCCACCACGCAAGGCAGCTTGGGGGCATCGGGATACAGGCCCATGCGCGCCAGGATATCCGCAAAATTGAT
>JBFKKS010000189.1:0-4909 GCA_041630955.1 Nevskiales bacterium | reverse complement strand
GATCACGCCCGATTATCATTTTGTCAATGCCTTCATACGGCAATTCAATCTTCCCACGGACACGGTTCCGTCATTTAAATTAATCGATACGGCGACAGGTCTGCACGAATCCTTTGAAAAACTCTTTGCGGGAATCTCGCCGCCGGATTTAGTGGCTGCGGTGATCGGTTACCTGCTTGAGTTACATGTCGTGAGAGACCAGGTGAGCGGCGTCGGTTTCAGGAATCTGGATGCGGACCTGGCTCTGCCCTTCAGCCAATGGCTGGACAAGAAGGGGCTGAGCGCTATCAGAAACATGTTCGTGATGCCTGTGTGCTGCTATGGCTATGGGTTACTGGATGAGATTCCGGCTGCCTATGTCCTGAAATACATGGACTACAACAACTTCATGATCGGCGTATACAAGGGCGGCCTGGGTAGCTTGCTGCCTGACTGGTTCCCGAAAAGCTGGATACCGGATGAGGCTTGGCCGAAACGGTTGACCGGAGGCATGCATTCCCTGATGAGCAGAATCGCTGAAGCCTGCACGGATATTCGGCTGAACGTCAATATCGACAGTGTGGAGCGGACGGCCAGTGGTGGATCCGTGAACTACCATGAATCAACCAACAAGAGCCAGACCGTCAGGCTTGATTTCGATAAACTCATTGTCGCGGTTCCGCAGGAAACCAGTAATCTTGGATTCCTGACGCTGACATCGAAAGAAGAGTCAGTTTTCAGCAAAGTGGTGCATAACCATTACTACACCACGCTGTGCAAGGTGGATGGCCTTGAAGCGCATGGGTATCTCGAGCTAATCAGAAAAACAAAATTCAAAATGCCGGAAGACGGTTATCCATTCCAGTTATTGCGATCCTGGCCAGACAACAGCATGTGTGTGTTTTATTCCTACGCTGATGCTGATCTCACGATTGGCGATGTTCAAGAAAGACTGAAATCCAATCTGGTAGATATGAAATTAAACCTGGTCGAAATCAAGGAAACCAAAAAGTGGGACTACTTCCCACATGCCAGCTCGGATACTCTCAAGCCGAACGGGAAAGACAAGGGTTTCTACGTACTTCTTGAAGAATTGCAGGGGGAGACAAGTACCTACTACACAGGCGGGTTGTTCAATTTTGAACTGGTGGAAAATTCCATTGCGTATTCCAACCATCTGATTGAAACCCATTTCCCTGCTTAGAGACTTACCTTGCACGGTAAAGAATAAACAATGCTTCCAGGAACTCTGAGATGACGAGCAACACGGACGCACAAAAAAGGAGCGAATTAGCCCAGGTTTTCTACGGGCATTACAAATCCCGGGCCATCGGCATGGTGGTCTTTTTTGGTGTGATGTCACTTGCGTTTCTGGAGCGGGACATTGGCACCGGTTTCTGGATTTTTCTGATCCTCAACAGCTTTGTCTGGCCGCACGCTGGTTATCTGGTAGGACGGCGAGCCAGGGATCCCATGAAGGTTGAATCCTGGTTGATGGCGGGCGACTCCTTCGTTGTTGGCTTCTATATCTGCGTGATCTCGTTCAGCCTCTGGCCCAGTGTGGCCGCGATCGCAGGGAATACAGTCAGTAATCTTGCTGGCGGCAACGTCAGGGTGCAGCTACGCGGAATGGCGATCACAATCCTGACTTATCTGGTGACGGGCCTGTTCATAGGCTACGAGTTCCGACCGGAATCCTCACTGCCCACCAGCCTGGTGAGTATTGGTTTTGTACTCAGCTATATCGCTATTACATCGAACGCGGCCAATCAGGTGTTCCTCAAGCTGTATCGCAGCCGGAAGGCACTGGAAGAGGCCAACGCCGAGGTCACGCGGATCAATGACATGGCTCAAATGGTTAATTCCACGTTGGACCTTGACAACGTGATGGACCTGGTCATCAAGAGCCTGAATTCGGTCTTCCCCTTCAATCAGGTTTGCATCGGACTGATCAACAAGGAACTGAACTCACTGGTGTTTGGTCGGGCTTATGGAGAACTCCGCCCGGAACAGATTGAAGCCTGGTCGAAACAACGGATTTCACTGTCCAATACCAATAGCTGGTTCGTCAGGTCAGCCACGGAAAAGATTCCGCTGTATATGCCTGAAATTACCGAGCAACAACTCGAACATTTTGACGCTGCGGATCGGCAGCTGTACGACGTCAATCCGATATTGAGTGTGCTGATCTGCCCACTGGAAGTACAAGGAGAGTCCATTGGCAGCATCGTCTTTGGTGACAGCCGGCAGACTTTTGAACTGGATGATGAGGAAATCGCCAGAATCGTGCGCTATATCACCCAGATCGCCACGGCCATCAATAACGCGCGGGTTTATCGTGACATGCAAGCCCTGCAGGAAGCCCTTGAGTCGCAACGCCATGACCTGGAACAGAGCCGTAAATTAATCCGGCGTTACGTGCCTTCCTCTGTGGTCGACAGCATTATCGACGGGCGGCTTGACTCGGTGGACAAGCCGCAACGTCGTCGTGTCACCATCCTGTTTTCAGATATTGTCGGTTTTACCAATATGGCCGACCGAATGGACGCAGAATCCATGACCCAGGTACTTAACGAATATATGATTTCCATGGCAGAAATCATCGAACGACATGGCGGCACGTTGACTGAATTTGCCGGGGATGGCCTGATGTCCTTATTTGGCGCGCCGGTGGAAATGGAGCCAGAAGATCAGGTGGAAAGCGCCGTGCGGGCCGCTTTGGAGATGCAGGCCAGTATTCCTGATTTGAATAAAGGATGGCTCAAGCTTGGTATGGGAAATCCACTAACGATGCGAATCGGGATCAACACCGGTGTCCTGAGTGTTGGCAGCTTTGGGTCTGAAGGGCGTATGACTTATACAGCAATAGGCCTGCAGACCAATGTGGCATCAAGAATTGAGTCACATTGTGAATCAGGTGGGGTGCTGCTGAGTGAAGACAGCTGGCACCTGGTAAAAGACAGAATCGATTGCGTACCCAAAGGGGAAGTGAAGTGCAAGGGCGTGCATTATCCGGTAAAGGTTTACGCTCCTGTGGATGTCAGGAACCTGAAGAGCACAGTGGGTAAAAGGGTCGTAGATATTAATAGCCTTGGCTAATCAATTTCTCAAGCGCTTACTATGAAAGTACTTATCGTCGGTGGCACGGGCATGATCGGCGGGCATCTGGCCCTGCATCTACAAAACAAGGGGCATGAGGTCGCCGTCGCTGGGCGCCATGCGCCGGGCGCTGAGTCGCCCCTAGCCAAGCTGCCTTTCATCCAGTGCGACTACATCGCATCCGATCTTGAGCCGGGAGCGGCTGCCTCTTTTGATGCCATGGTGTTCGCGGCTGGCAATGATATTCGGCACCTGCCTCCCGACACCGCGCCGGATGGTTACTGGCAGCGGGCCAATACCGAGGCTATTCCAAGATTCATCCAGGCCGCCCGGGATGCAGGGCTTGGTCAGGTGGTCTGCGTGGGTAGTTTCTATCCCCAGGCGGCGCCGGACATCGCCGAGCGCGATGCCTATGCCCGCTCCAGAATGCTGGCGGACGAGGCGGCGCGAGCCCTGGCCAGCGATACGTTCCATGTCTGTAGCGTGAATGCGCCCTTCGTGGTCGGCACGGTGCCCGGCATGGTCGTGCCGATGTTCAAGGCCTATACCGATTATGCGCTGGGCCGCATGAGCCCGATGCCCGAGTTCGCACCGCCGGGCGGGGTGAATTTCATCTCAGTGAGTTCACTGTCCGAGGCCATCGAAGGGGCGCTGCTCAGGGGCGAGAACGGCAAGGCCTATCTCGTGGGGGACGAAAACCTGAGCTTTGCGGATTTCTTCGGTGCCTTCTTCCAGGCGGCAGGACGCGAAGCGCCGCCCGTGCAGGATGTAGAGCATCCCATGCTGCCGGATGCCGCCATCCTGTGGGGCCGGGGCAATAACCTGTTCTATGAGCCCAATCCGACTGAATGTGGGCTACTGGGTTATCGCCGTGGCGACATTCGCAGAACCATTAACGAGATCGTGGCTCAGCATCGAGAGTGAATAGCTGAGCCAGATCTCCTGCGGCCTTGGGGGTTAACGCGTTGTGAAGCCTAAGCCGCCTTTTTCAGTTTTTGCGGTTCATACACAAAGCTGTCGAACCACTTGCGGAACTCGGCAAGTGCCTTGTCCGTGTCATTGTCATCATGGTCGGGGGTCAACGGTTTGCGATTGTTCCACACGGCGGTGTCTTCCCAGGTGGCATACCATGAGCCGAATAAACCGATACCATCGAGGAACCATTTAAAGGGGTTGAGGGACTTCTTGCCCACGCCAACCTGGGTCAGGCGGCATTTATTGCCTTCAATCAGCGTCAGGAATTCGACCAGGGGATAAATGTTGTTACCCGACTGGTTTTCCTGGGTGACGTTCAGGGCGCCATCGAACCAGGTGGTAACCCGGGTTGATTTGACTCTGAGGGCAGTGGAGAGCGGGGGCAGCAATTCGGCGGCCATGGTGCAGGTCGCCTTATGACCATCCGTGACGATTTTGCCTTCTTCCACAACGCCACCGAACATGCTGTGCGTCGATTTGAAGTGACGTGGATCCACGGCGTTGTCCAGCGGCACGCTCGGATGATGCAGTTCCAGCACGCGGCTGTGATGCCACAGGATGTCGGGATGCTTGTCCTCGGTCAGGAATTCTGGCGCAGCCCATTGCGGCTCAGCACCCGGCACATCGAACCAGGCATAGGCCAGGCCCCGGTTTTCCGAGATGGGGTAGCTACGAATGCCTTTCTGTTGAGCCTTCACACAGCTGCCATCGCCATTAAAGGCACGGCTGTGCATCGGGCACACGATGTATTCCTTGGCCACACGCCCGGTTTGCATGTTCACGCCGAAATGGGAACAGTAGGGTTCCACCATGTTCAGTTGGCCGGACTCCGATCGATAAACCAGGCACTCTTCAT
>JBFKKS010000188.1:0-4968 GCA_041630955.1 Nevskiales bacterium | reverse complement strand
GTTAAATCGTTGATGGAGTGGTCAATACTCGGCGCGCCCCTGATTGCCGGCCTAATGGTCGCCGCCACTCACGTACTGCTGGGGCATGAGGTAATCAAGCGCGGCATCATTTTTATCGATCTGTGCATTGCGCAAGTAGCTGCGCTTGGCGTCATCGTTGCGCATGCACTCCACTTGGCTGAAGGCGGCTGGCTCACTCAGGCTATCGCCATTTTCTCTGCGCTCGTGGCAGCAAGCCTACTTGCCTGGACCGAAGCACGTTGGCGAACTGTACAGGAGGCCATCATCGGCAGTCTTTATGTCCTGTCAGCCTCGGTCGCAATGCTGGTGTTGGCCAATGATCCACATGGAGCGGAACAACTCAACCAACTGCTGGCCGGACAGATCCTCTGGGTCAATTGGACTAGTCTCTGGCCGCTGGTCGCGACCACGTTGCTGGTCCTTTGTCTGTGGGCCGGTTTACCTGCCCAGAGAGCGCGGCTGTTTTATTTTCTGTTTGCCATAGCGGTGACGGCCTCCGTGCAGGTTGTTGGTGTTTTCCTGGTGTTCGCAACGCTGATCCTGCCTGCCTTGGCAGTGCATCGACTTGGCGCCGGGCTGGGGTTGCTACTTGGCTATCTCATCGCCGCCAATGGCTATGTTACGGGCCTCGGTTTATCCCTGTTGCTCGATACGCCAGCGGGTCCGCTGGTTGTGTGCACGCTCGCTGCCAGTTGCTTAGTCGTATTGGCTGTCCGTGGCTGGCTACAAGCTCATCGAACACTCAACACGAGCAATTAAGCCGGCAGGGCACCGGCCAAGCTGTGTATTATTCAGTGGCTGATCGTTACCGCTACCAAGCATGAAACAAGAACCCACTGCACGACGCCTGCTGATCTCGACGCGGACCATGCGAGGGCTGAGTGGCAAGGTTATATTGCTGCAAAACAACATCCCGGCGCTGGTCGCAGCAGGCTGGGATGTGTCGCTATTCGCAGAAAAGATTGACAAGGCCATGGTCGAGGCGCTCGGTGCGACCCCCCTGAAGGTATGGGGACGCGGTTTCAACAAGACCCACAAGTTGCGACGTTTTCATCGTCAGCACAGAAAACTAATTGAAAAACAGCACTTTGACCTGGTGGTAAGTCACGGTGACACGCTGGATCAGGACATCCTGCATGTGCACAACTGCAGACATCTCGAGTACGAGGCCATCTACGGTGGCACCCTGAGGCCCGGTGACAAGGAATCAGCTGATGTGCAGGACAAACAGCTTGTGGAAAGGCGTTTTCGGCTCATTGTTGCCAATTCACAGCTAATGCGGAGTGACCTGATCACGCGCTATGACATCGACCCCGAGCAAATCGAAGTGGTCTACCCAGGCTACGACACCCACCGTTTTTTTGTTAACCCGGACAACCCGACCAGCCGCGCATTACGCGAAAGCTGGCAAATAAACGACGAGATAGTTGTCGGACTGGTAACGTCCGGCAAGCTGATTCAGCGCGGCGCAGATATCCTGATTCCGGCCCTCGCCCAGCTCCCGCCCGAGCTGCGCAGACGCACCCGGGTGATTATTGTTGCCAACGACGACTTCAAACCCTATCTGGAACAAGCCAGGGAAGCTGGCGTCGGTGATCGTATACAATTCCTGGAGCCGCGCAAGGATGTAGAAAGCTTCTACAACGCGCTGGATATCTACATCAATCCCGCAAAGATCGAAACCTTTGGCATGTCATTGCTTGAAGCCATGGCCTGTGGCGCAGCCGCCATCACAACCAGGGGACGGGTGGGGGCAGCAGAAACCTTCACTGACGAAATGCAGGATTGCCTGATCGAAGCCCCCTCGCCTGATGCACTGGCCCCGGTACTGCAACGACTTCTAGAATCCCCTGCTTTACGAGAGCAACATGCCAAACGTTGTGCGGCGGCAGCCTACCCGCACCGCTGGGAAAGCAATACCGCCAGGCACCTCGCCATCTACGACCGGGTACTGGCTGATAAACAGCAGTCGTTGTCATAACACCAGTCATGCAGCCTGAAACAACCGGTGAACAATCGCGGGTACTACGCTACGCCGATATTTCCGCACAGGGGCTGGAAAACCTGCTTCACCGCTACGGCATGAAAATTTGCTGCCGTGTGGGTGACCAGACCATTCCAGGCAGTTTCTGGGGAGACAGTGAAGCCGGGCTGGTTGCCGATGAAGTGCATGTACGGCCGGACACCCCGGTACATTCCATCCTGCATGAGGCCTGCCATTACATCTGCATGGACAGCGCGCGGCGTAGCGGCCTGCACACCGACGCCGGCGGTGATTATGATGAGGAAAATGGTGTCTGTTACCTGCAGATTCTGCTGGCAGATGAACTAGCCGAGATGGGGCGTAGCCGCATGTGGGCGGACATGGATGCCTGGGGTTACAGCTTTCGACTGGGTTCGGCGCAAGCCTGGTTTGCGCACGATGCCGAGGACGCACAAGCCTGGCTAATCAGCCACGGCCTCATCGATGCAACCTGCCAACCAACCTGGCTGCTACGTCAGGATTAGCCCTTGGCCTGATTGGCCACCGCTTCTGCAGCTGCCTTAATGGCTTCTTCATCACCAAGGTAGCGCCGACTTTCCACTTCCAGGCCGTCACCAAGTTCGTACACCAGCGGCACGCCGGTAGGGATATTCAGCTTCAGGATGTCTTCGTCAGAGATATTATCCAGGTACTTGACCAGTGCACGCAGGCTGTTGCCATGCGCCACGATAAGCACGGTCTTGCCGTCGTGCACGTGAGGAGCAATCGCGTCGTCCCAGTAAGGCAGCACGCGATCAAGCGTGATCTTGAGTGATTCGGTACCCGGCAGAAGATGCGGATCAAGATGTGCATAGCGGCGATCATGCGACGGGTGGCCAGGGTCTTCGGCTGGCATCTCCGGTGGCGGAATATCGTAGCTGCGCCGCCACTGCATGACTTGGTCTTCACCGTACTGCGCGGTCGTCTCGGCCTTGTTCAGTCCCTGCAGGCTGCCGTAGTGACGCTCATTCAAACGCCAGGAACGCTCCACCGGTAGCCACATCTGGTCCAGTTCGTCGAGAGTAATCCACATGGTGCGGATGGCGCGCTTGAGGACCGATGTGTAAACGAGGTCGAACTGGAACCCTTCCGCCTTGAGCAGTTCACCAGCCAGCTTGGCCTCTGCTCGCCCCTGCTCGGTGATATCAACATCCACCCAGCCAGTAAAACGATTTTCCAGATTCCACTGGCTCTGGCCGTGGCGTAGCAGTACGAGTCGCGTGCTCATTGGCTTGTTCCGTCAGGTTAATGAAATAAGACGGGGGGATTTTATCAGATCAGCGACCTAAACCTCAGTCATATGGCGATTCTTCACCCGCACATAGTGTTCGGCAGAGTACTTCAGATTGGCGCGCTCCTTATCTGACAGGGGACGCACCTTTTGCGCCGGACTGCCCCGATACAGGTAGCCCCCTTCCAGGCGTTTGCCCGGTGCAACCAGCGTGCCGGCTGCCAGGAAAACCTCGTCCTCCAGTACCGCCTTGTCCATCACGATGGCCCCCATGCCAATCAGACAGCGATTCCCAATCTCACAGGCGTGCAGGATCACGCGATGACCCACAGTGACATCCTCACCCACGACCAGGCCGACACCCCCCGGTGTATACGGGCCATCATGGGTCACGTGCAGTACCGAGTTGTCCTGAATATTGCTACGCGCACCAATCCGAATGCTGTTCACATCGCCGCGCAACACCGTCATAGGCCAGATCGAAACCTCGTCACCCAGCACCACATCACCCAGCACCAATGCAGTCTCATCAATGAACACGCCTTCGCCGATCGTGGGCGTAACACCTTCAAAGTCACGAATCATTTGCATCTCATTTCAGTGTCACCAGCTCTTCCGCACTGGTTGGGTGAATGGCAACCGTACGGTCAAAATCAGCCTTGGTCGCACCCATTTTCACGGCCACTGCAAAGCCCTGCGTCATCTCGTCTGCGCCTTCACCGATTACGTGCAAGCCGACCACGCGCTCCTCTTCGCCGACGCAGACCAGTTTCATCTTCGTCTGTTGCTTATCGTCCAGTAGCCCATATTGCAGGGCATTGAAGGCAGCTGAGTATATTTTCACCTTATCGCCAAACTGTTTACGGGCCTGTGGCTCGCTCAGCCCCACGCTGCCGCAAGGGGGATGGCTGAATACAACCGTGGGTATCGTGGTGTAATCCATCTTTCGATCCAGCATACCCCCAAACAGGCGGTCCGACAGCGCCCTGCCTGCGGCTATCGCCACCGGCGTCAGTTCCATCTTGCGAGTTACATCACCAAGCGCGTAAATACCCGGCACGCTCGTGTTTTCATAGCGGTCCGTGGGAATGGCGCCATGGCTATCCGCCTCGATGCCCGCTGCTTCAAGGTGCAGTTCATGCGTATTCGGTGTGCGCCCGATAGCCCAGAGTACCGTGTCGCAAAGGAGTTCGCTCACACCCGTTTTGGAGGCTGTTGTGAAGGTCGCCTGAATACCATCGGCCGCCTCATCCAGCCGCTCGATCTCGGTCTCGTGGTACACCTTGACGCCATGGGAATGCATGCATTCAAGCAAATGCTCTCCGAGCATTGGTTCAAACTCACGCAGCACATGCCGCCGTCGGAGAATCAGGTGTACCTCAGAGCCGAGCGCTTGCAACATACCAGCCAGTTCCACGGCGATATAACCGCTGCCTACCACGGCTACGCGCCGCGGTTGCTGCGCCAGGGCGAAAAAACCATCCGAATCAATACCCAGCGCAGCGCCGGGCTTTTCAGGCCATACGGGTTGCCCGCCCGTGGCAATCAGAATATGCGGGGCAGTCAGCCGCTCGCCATTGACTTCCAAGGTTCCAGACGCCACAAAACGGGCATGCCCGCTGATGATCGTTATCCCATCTGCTTTCAGGTTGTTACCGTAAATGTCATTCAGTCGACGCAGGTATGCTTCCCT
>JBFKKS010000187.1:0-5012 GCA_041630955.1 Nevskiales bacterium | reverse complement strand
GACCAGTCATACAGCAGCGTGGCTGGAGAGACCTTGAGCGTTTTAAGGAAGAGCGTGAACTGAAGAAATTGCTTGAAGGCACTGACTGGCTGGACGACCTGTAAGTTCGCCCCAAAACCGTCGTTTCAGTCAAGCCTTGATTGCAGATACTGCAGCGCCTCATCGACGCTGGACACGATATGGATACGTTCGAGGTCCTCAGGGGATATGAGCCCCTGTTCTACAAAAAGATCAAAATTTATCAGCGAATTCCAGAAAGTTTTCCCATAGAGCACCACGGGCATATCGGCTGATTTGCCTGTTTGCACCAACGTCAGAACCTCAAACAATTCGTCCATAGTGCCAAAGCCCCCTGGAAATATAACCAGCGCCCGGGCCAGGTTCATAAACCAGAACTTTCGCATAAAGAAATAGTGGAACTCGAAGCTGAGCGCATCATCGATATAGGCGTTAGCGCACTGCTCAAAGGGCAGTGAAATATTAAAGCCGACCGACAAATCCGGGTCGACCTCAAAAGCCCCCCGGTTCGCAGCCTCCATAATGCCTGGCCCACCGCCTGTACATATGTGGTAACGATCATCGTGGGGATGTGCCTGGTGCGTCCAGTAAGCCACTTTACTGGCCAGACTTTGTGCAGCCCTGTAGTAATCCACGGCATCCATAGTTTCTGTATTGCCGGGCTTAAGCCGTGCCGAGCCGAAAAAAATGATTGCTTTCCTAACGCCCAGCCGATCAAAACGTTGTTTGGGTTCCTCGTATTCGGCAAGGATTCGAATTGTCCTCGCCTCCTCACTCATCAGGAAATCCAGATTCTTATACGCTTTGTCCATTGACTTGCTCCTGCTTGAAAATGGCTTGCCCTGCCCCTATTCATTCTTGTGGGTAGGCTAGCGACCAGTATAGAGCCGAAGATGACGCAACAGTGACATCTTGAAAATTGTCGCTACGACCCCAGATTTTAGTCATAGGCATGACAGTCCCGAATGGGAAGGAGTAGTGAAATGAACATGCGCATATATGAACCCGCTTCTATGCTTAACCGTTTGCATGACGAAATAGGCACCTTGTTTGGCAGTTCCCTTGACGACGTCAGTTCTGCCGCCTCTGCCTGGTCACCCGCTGTGGATATCAAGGAAGAGGATGGTCGGTACGTAATTCACGCCGATGTGCCCGGGGTCAAGGCTGATGATATCGATATTACACTTGAGAAAGGTGTACTAACGATTCAGGGCAATCGTGCGATGGAATCAAACGAGGAAAGACAGGGCTATCGCAGAGTTGAACGTTATCGCGGGCAGTTTGCACGCCACTTTGCCTTGCCCGACACGGCCGATAGCGACAAGGTAGACGCCAAGTTGAAAGACGGCGTTCTTGAGGTCGTGATCCTCAAAAAGGAAAGCAGCAAACCACGCCGCATACGCGTTCATGGATGATAGTCGCCAGACTGGCAAAAGGCGGGCCATGTGCCCGCCTTTTTTTGGCCAGATTGACCCAAGTCATTGAAACCATTGCCACAAGCCCCATATTAACTACAAGCAAGCGCTTGAAGATGACCGGAGTAAGCGAATGAGAATGGACAAACTGACGAGCAAATTTCAACTGGCTCTGGCTGATGCCCAAAGCCTAGCGGTCGGCCGCGATCACAATGAGATTGACCCCATTCATGTCATGCTCGCATTACTCAACCAGGAAGGCGGCAGTGTACGCCCGTTACTCGAACAGGCAGGTGTCAACCTGCATCAACTGCGCACCAAGCTGGATCAGGCGCTGGATGCGTTACCACGTGTTGGTGAAGCCACAGGGGAAGTACAACTTGGCCAATCCCTTGGGCGACTGCTTAACCTCACTGACAAGCTGGCTCAGCAGCGCAAGGACCAATTCATCTCATCAGAATTGTTCGCCCTGGCTGCTGTTGATGACAAATCCTCTCTTGGCAGCATCCTGCGTGACTGTGGAACCAACAAGCAGGCACTGAGTAATGCCATTGATGAAGTTCGCGGCGGCACTAATGTGAATGACGCAAATGCCGAGGACCAGAGGCAGGCCCTGGAAAAATACACTATCGACCTGACGGAGAGAGCCGAGCAGGGCAAGCTGGACCCGGTGATAGGACGCGACGAGGAAATTCGACGCGTCATCCAGGTGCTATCGCGGCGCACCAAAAACAACCCAACGCTGATCGGCGAACCGGGCGTCGGAAAGACGGCCATCGTGGAAGGGCTGGCGATTAGAATCATTAATGGAGAAGTCCCCGAGGGGCTCAAGGGCAAGCGGCTTTTAAATCTTGACCTGGGCGCACTGGTTGCTGGAGCAAAGTTTCGAGGCGAGTTCGAAGAACGCCTCAAAGCTGTACTGAACGACCTAGCCAAACAGGAAGGGAACATCATCCTGTTTATTGATGAAATCCATACGCTGGTCGGTGCCGGTAAAGCTGAAGGCGCCATGGATGCTGGCAACATGCTCAAGCCTGCGCTGGCGCGCGGAGAATTGCACTGCATAGGCGCAACCACCCTCGACGAGTACCGCAAGTACATCGAAAAAGATGCTGCTCTTGAGCGCAGGTTCCAGAAAGTACAGGTAGATGAGCCTTCAGTCGAAGACACGATCGCGATCCTGCGTGGCCTGAAAGAACGCTACGAGGTGCATCATGGTGTGGACATTACTGACGGCGCGATTATCGCAGCGGCAAAGCTATCCCATCGGTACATTACTGACAGGCAGCTGCCAGATAAGGCCATTGACCTGGTTGATGAGGCCGCCAGCCGCATACGCATCGAAATTGATTCCAAGCCGGAAGCACTGGATCGTCTTGATCGTCGCCTTATTCAGCTCAAGATGGAACGCGAGGCGCTCAAGAAAGAAACAGATGCGGCCAGCAAGGATCGTCTCGTAAAACTGGAAGCCGATATACAGGTCGTGGAACGCGAATACAGTGACCTGGAGGAAGTCTGGAAAGCGGAGAAGGCCACCGTGGCTGGCGCAAGTGGCGTTAAGGAAGAACTCGAAAGAGCCCGACTGGAACTTGAGGCAGCACACCGTGCCGGGGATCTGGCTCGAATGTCAGAAATCCAGTATGGACGCATACCCGAACTTGAACGAAAACTGGCGGCCGCAGACACTGACCAGGAAACCGAATTTACCTTGCTGCGTAACAAGGTCAGCGAAGACGAAGTTGCCGAGGTGGTTTCGCGCTGGACGGGTGTACCCGTATCCAAACTGATGGAAGGCGAACGTGACAAGTTGCTGCGCATGGAAGATGCCCTTCATCAACGGGTAGTCGGACAGGATGAGGCTGTAACCGCAGTAGCGGATGCAATCAGGCGCTCACGTGCCGGGCTGTCAGATCCAAATCGGCCAATTGGCTCGTTCTTGTTTCTCGGCCCAACGGGTGTGGGCAAAACCGAACTATGCAAGACACTTGCCGCGTTCATGTTCGACACTGTAGAAGCCATGGTACGCATCGACATGAGTGAATTCATGGAAAAACACTCGGTTGCTCGCCTAATCGGTGCTCCTCCTGGCTACGTGGGATACGAGGAAGGGGGCTATCTCACAGAGGCCGTACGACGTAAGCCTTATTCGGTCATCCTGCTAGATGAAATCGAAAAAGCACATAGCGATGTTTTCAATGTCCTGTTACAGGTGCTTGACGACGGACGCCTGACTGATGGCCAGGGCCGTACAGTCGATTTCCGCAATACGGTGGTCGTGATGACCTCCAACCTCGGCTCGAACATTATTCAGGAACTGTCCGGCGAAGAAAATTATGACGCGATGAAAGCCTCTGTGATGGAAGTCGTTACCCAGTCCTTCAGACCGGAATTCATAAACCGGATAGACGAGACAGTTGTATTCCATCCGCTTGCCAGGGAACAAATTCGTGACATCGCGCGCATCCAGACAGAGGGCTTACTCAAGCGCATGGCCGAGCGTGATCTGTCTCTCATGCTTTCAGATGCAGCGCTCGACAAGCTTGCGGAAGCGGGGTTTGACCCGGTTTATGGTGCACGCCCACTGAAGCGTGCAATACAAAACATGATCGAAAACCCGCTGGCGCAAAGAATCCTGCGTGGGGAATTCGTGGCCGGACAAACAGTTAAAGTTGAACTGGAAGGTAATGATTTAACATTCAGCACAGATGAAGAAATCTGCATGTAAGAAATTGCTTACTTTGTTAAGCGCGATCTGCCTACAAGAACCCGAGGGGTTTGCTCGTTCAAGATAACGGCCATATTGCCTATTTTGAATGATAGATATGTACCAAGGAACAGATAATCGCGCTTGGTAATACATTGGAATCCACGAGTTTTGGGTGACACACATTAGCCTCCTGCTGTAGCAAGTCGCCCGGAGCCCGGCCGCAAGGCCGGGCTTTTTAATGTCAGTTTATTTCAGTCAAAAAAAAGCCGGATCCTGAGCAGGACCCGGCTTTACTCATCAGCTGCCTTGTCTAGTTCAAGCGTTCCAGCACCGTGGCTACGCCCTGTCCCATGCCAATACACATGGTTGCCAGACCAAACTGCTTGTCCTGTTCCTGCATGATGTGGGCAACAGCACCGGTGATGCGCGCACCGGAACAACCCAGTGGGTGGCCCAGCGCAATCGCACCGCCCTTCTGATTAATATCGTCCATGCGGCCTTCCAGCTTGAGTTCCTTGATGACCGCCAGTGACTGCGCGGCAAAGGCCTCGTTCAGCTCAATCGCACCGATATCGGAAAGCTCCAGGCCGGCACGCTTGAGCGCTTTCTGGGTCGCTGGAACCGGGCCACGACCCATGATGGATGGGTCGCAACCGGCAGTCGCCATGCTGCGAATCTTAGCCATCGGTTTGAGACCCAGCTCTGCTGCCTTATCAGCCGACATGACCAGCACAGCGGAGGCACCATCCGATAAAGCTGAAGAGTTACCTGCTGTTACTGTGCCACCTTTGGGATTAAACACCGGGCGTAAGGCACTTAGCCCTTCAAGGCTGGCGTCCTGGCGCACCACTTCGTCATAGTCGATCTTCTTG
>JBFKKS010000186.1:0-5029 GCA_041630955.1 Nevskiales bacterium | reverse complement strand
GGCCGACTGTGACTGCCCCACCGCAATCAGCTTTTCCACGACCAGACCACCCATCGGGTTCACCTTGCCAGGAAACTTAAAGCCTGCCGCAATCTGCGACACCATGTCATAGGCATAGTCGTCACCGGGATGGGAAAGGTCTGCATAACGCACCGGGTCCCAGGCCTGTGGTGTCAGGCCCGGCGTACAGCACAAGCCCGCTGCCTGCGCGCTCATGTGCACGTAGGCGTAGCCTTCTCTATGAAAGAACTCATGCACTTCCAGGGTTTGCACCGCATTTTCGAACTGGGCCGTCACGTTCACCCAATCCAGTACAACGGTCCCGTTGAATGCAGCCGCATCGGCCGGTCGGCGCACAATCACGCGTGTCGTATACGGCGCCGCAGGACCTCCGCTACTCGATTGCGCAGTTCCGGACACGAAGTATTCTTCTTCCAGGTAGCCTATTTCCGAAATATCAAACGGGCTGTCCCATAGAGGATGACCATATAAACCGGCATCGCCGATTGGGCCTGTAAACGTGGGGGCTGCAACCGACGTCGCACGCCCGCCATTCGGTGCTTTTCCAGAGCGGTTATCTTCCCCGCCACAGGCCGACAAAATAATTAAAAAGACAATAGTAATCAGTAGTTTCATCTGCGTTCCTTGCAAGACCGGATGGGCGGTATTTAATCGTGTCGCAGGCTCAGTTGGAGAGGCAATTGCTGAACCAGCGCCTGTGAGGAGAAATAAAGAATCCAGTTCACATGACTGATCGCCGGGTAGTAGCCTTCGCGGTAGATCCAGAAATTGCCGATCAGCGCATCAGCAATGGTCGCCATCACCGCGCCGATGGCAACCGGGTAGGCACTGCGCCAACCCAGCGCCCTGACCAGCCAGATTGAGGATGCGCCCACCATCGATATAAAGACAGCATATCCGCCCGTCATACCGCTGAGGTAGACACCCGCCTGTGGGTCGTAGAGATCCACAAAACTCAGTGCGCCCAGGGCGCCGGCAATGCCCGCGACCAGGCCGATGAAACCCGGGCTGACCCGCTGGTTATTCATTGCCACCTTGATGCTCGCCCATAGAAACAGGCCATAACCGGGCGCAAAGAACCATACCGAATCGGCCAGGTAGCTATGCCGTACGCTGCTGCCGTGCGCGTGATAAATACCAAAGTAATTTCGATTGATGAAATCGCCGCCCACACACAGGGCCAGCGATAACAGGCACAACAGGGCGATGGATTGGTTAAAAGGTGACTGACCCGATCGCTGTGTCCAACGCCATATCAGCAGGCCATTGAGCAGCAAAGCGCTGATCAGGACCATCTCCGCCGTGCCAAACCAGAACTTGCCGACACTGCCATCTTCAAGCGGCAGCAGGCCGAGCAAGGCAATACCCTGCATCAGGGTGGACACCACCACCAGCAGCATCGCATTGGCACGCAAGGTATCGGGCTGTAACTGCATGTCTCACTCGTCAGCTTTGTTGACGCGCATTCAATCACGTTACGCGCGGCAAGCAAAGACTAACCTGGGTTTCGCGGTATACGCTGCCCACAGCATTGTGGATAATGCGCGCCTCATTTTTCCGGCAGTCGTCTTTGTTCGTATTCACCCCGCCCCGTATTCTTGCCCTGCTCGTCGTGCTGGCACTGCCGTCAGGCCCGGCACTGGCCTGCTCAACCTGCAAATGTGGTGACCCGACCATTACCCTGACCGGTTCGGAAAAGCCCTATGCGGGTCGTTTCCGTATCGGCCTTGATTACCTTGTTCGAAGTGAAACCGAGGGCAACCCCGCTGCACTGGAAGCCACCACCGACGAGGAGCGCCTCACACTCGGACTGGTGTACAGCGTCAACCAGCGCCTTACCCTGCTGGCCCGCATTCCCTACGTGTGGAAAGAGCGCAGGGACAACACGCTGGCGTTTATGGAAGCCGATGGATTCGGTGACATAGACCTCATAGCCCGCTACCACCTGCAACCGGAGCGAAACCGGCGACACCTGTACGGCATAACCGGCGGCGTAAGACTGCCTACGACTGAAGAGGTTGAAGACGCAAACGGCCAGGCACTGGATATTGATGTGCAGCCCGATGCCGGGGCCACCTCAGTCAGTCTGGGCGGCTTTTACCAGTATTTTGCGGCACCCTGGTTCCATACCGCCAGCGCCAGCTATGTGCACTACACCGGTGAAGGCTTTCAGGGCTTCGACCCGGGCGACTCAATCGTCGGCTCATTGCGTACCCAGTACGCCTGGAGCTATGGACTGGCTGGCCAGCTTGGGCTGGATTTCCGCCACTCCGGCCGCGATCAGTTCAACGGCCAACCCGATGACGACTCCGGCGGGTTTCTTGGCAACCTCTGGCTCGGGGTTGCGGGTCGCGTGGGACAGGAACTGCTGCTCTACGCTGGCGTGCAAATCCCCGTTATTGATGACCTCAATGGCCACCAGGAAGAAGACAGCGCTCTGCAAATCGGACTGACCTATGACTTTGAATAGCCCCACAAGCCGGCTGTGCGCAGGGCTTGTCGCCTTTGCCCTGTGCCTGGGCCTGGCCGGCTGTAACGGCGATGGCAGCAGCAAGCCGGGTATTCGCGTGATGGCCCAGACCACCTACCTGACCAGCGATACGCCCAGCGGCGACCCCGATGGCACCACCGATCCGGCGCAGGAACCCTCTGCGATCAAGCCGCTGTATCGGGATGACAACATGTATATCCAGTTGCAACTGGGCCTGGTCAATCTGCAGGTCACCGACCTGGTGAAATGCGAATCCGTGATTGCCCGGGCTGCCGGCAGAACCCTGGACTTCCTCTTCCCTGCTGCCCATGCCCATACGGCGCATATTCCCAGCGGGCCGGCCGGTGTGATTGATGTGTTGAAGCCGGACCTGCTGGTCTGGGATCTCGGCGTGCAGGGCGCCCAAGCCGGTCAATACTGTGGCCTTGAACTGCACATCACCCCGCTCAGGTCAGCTGCAGAGGCGGATGTGGAGATGGCCGGCCAGAGCCTGCTGGTTTCTCCCTGTTACTACCCGGATACGGCAGGCACCCCGCGTAGCCCGCTGGACAGCCAGGCTTCACATAGCTGCATCGAGGTTGCCTACCAGGGTGAAGCCAGCGCAACCGTCCTATTCGCTCAGCCGCTGGTCCTGAACTCAGAGCATCGCGGCGCGCATCTCATGCTCGCCACCGCTTATGACCGCTGGTTCGATGGTCTGGACATGACGCTGCTGGCCGATGACCCCGAACAACAGGAAAAACTGGCCGACAATATCCTGGCGTCGTTCTATCTGTACGCGCAGGAATAATACGCGGTCTGGCTAACTCGCTGCCTCGCTCGCTGACCAGGAATCGCGCAGCCCAACGGTGCGGTTGAACACTGGCCGTTCGGGGCTGTGCTCCCGGCGATCAGCCACAAAATAACCCATGCGCTCAAACTGGAAACTGGCCTCCGGCGTGGCGTCAGCCAGACCGGGTTCGATCCAGCAGTTCTCGCGTATTTCCAGGCTCTGCGGGTTCAGTTGCGTCAGGAAGTCGATATCGCCCCGTCCCGGTGCCGGCTGGTTGAATAGCCGGTCATACAATCGCACAGTCGCCTGTTTGCCGTGAGAAGCAGACACCCAGTGAATGACTCCCTTGGGCTTGATGCCATCGGCAGGATCCGCGCCGATCGTCCCCGCCTCGTAGGTGCAATGAATTTCGGTGATATTGCCATCCGCGTCTTTCACCACATCCTCGGCCCGAATCACATAGGCATTACGCAGACGCACCTTCTTGCCCAGCACCAGGCGCTTGTATTTCTTGTTGGCCTCTTCACGGAAGTCTTCGCGCTCGATATACAGCTCGCGGGTAAAGGGCAGTTCACGGCTGGGCAGATCGTCACGGGACGGATGACCCGGCGCCGTCAGCGTTTCCACTTCGCCTTCCGGGAAGTTGGTAATGACGAGTTTGACCGGGTCCAGCACGGCCATGGCGCGTGGAGCATTGTTATTCAGGTCATCACGGATACTGTGCTCAAGGGCGCCGAATTCAATAATGCCATCCGACCGGCTCACACCAATCATGTCGCAGAACTGGCGCAGTGCACGTGGGGTATACCCGCGGCGGCGTAGCCCCTGCAGGGTCGGCATGCGGGGGTCATCCCAGCCGTCCACGTGCCCCTCATCAACCAGCAGTTTCAGCTTGCGCTTGCTGGTGACGGTGTAATCCAGGTTCAGGCGACCAAACTCGAACTGCCGCGGCCTAGCTGGCACCGGCAGATGCTCGATGAACCAGTCATACAACGGGCGATGGTCCTCGAATTCCAGCGTACAGATGGAATGCGTGATGCCCTCAATGGCATCCGACTGGCCGTGAGTGAAGTCGTAGCTGGGATATATGCACCAGGCATCGCCGGTCTGGTGATGCGAGGCCTTGCGGATTCGATACAGGATCGGGTCGCGCAGGTTCATGTTCGGCGCGGCCATGTCGATCCTGGCGCGCAGCGCGCAGCTGCCTTCGTCGAACTCACCGGCGCGCATTTTTTCGAACAGCGCGAGGTTTTCCTCTACAGACCGGTCACGGTAAGGGCTGTTCCTGCCCGGCTCGGTCAGCGTGCCGCGGTATTCGCGCGCCTGCTCGGGTGTCAGGTCATCCACGTAGGCCAGACCCTCGCGGATCAGGTGCAGGGCATAGTCATAAAGCTGCTGGAAATAATCCGAGGCATGGCGTACTTCGCCCTCCCACTCGAAACCCAGCCAGCGCACGTCCTCCAGGATGGCATCGATAAATTCCTGGTTTTCCTTTTCGGGGTTGGTGTCATCGAAACGCAGGTTGCAGCGGCCCCCGAAATGCTGGGCCAAGCCGAAGTTAAGGCAAATGGATTTGGCGTGACCGATATGCAGATAGC
Organism: Nevskiales bacterium; assembly: GCA_041630955.1. Taxonomy (GTDB): domain Bacteria; phylum Pseudomonadota; class Gammaproteobacteria; order Nevskiales; family CAJXLF01; genus JBFKKS01. The sequence continues at coordinate 147 of JBFKKS010000186.1, read as the reverse complement.
CATTGGGCTCCGGTGGGAAGCGCGTATACACCTCTGCGGCTTGCAGTTTGCCCGCATCAATCTCTGACTGGATCAGACTGCGTAAAAAGTTGTTGCCGGCGTTGGGTCGGTCGCTCATGGGTCTCTGCTGCTGGAATGCGATGAGTG
>JBFKKS010000185.1:0-5032 GCA_041630955.1 Nevskiales bacterium | reverse complement strand
GTATGCGCGGGAGCGGTTTCCCACGGTTGAAACGGTGTATTTCCTCGGCGTTTCTCTGGGCGGCGCGATCTCCGGTACCGCCATTGCCGAGTCGCTGCACGTAATCGAGCCGGGCGAGAGCCTGTTTGACTACTGGGTGGCACTGGAGCCGCTGACCAACCTCATCGAGGCCTACGCCGAAGCCTCGGGCGCCGTACCCGAATATGCCGCCTTCATGGAAGATGAAAATGGCGGCACCGCCATGGAGCAGCCGCAGGAATACCAGCGCCGTTCACCCGCCACGCGTGCTGCCGAAATGGCCGAAGCGGGCATTCGCGCGGTGGCCATTATTCACCCGGTCAATGATGGGCTGGTGGTGTATAACCAGGCCCGCGAAATGGCCAGCGCGCTGGTGTCGGTGGGTATTCCGACCCAGCTCACGACGGTGCTGCGGCATGAAGAGGGGCAGGACCCGGGCACCGAGGGTTCCGGTGTGATTGCCGGTTCAGCAGGGGTGGACGATCCCAACAGCGAACTGCGCATGGCCGGTCATGCCGACGAGGCCGATGCCACCCACCCGGTCATGCGACGCGGTTTCGAGATACTCGAAGAGCTGCTTGATGGTGTGTACGACGAAACCATTCCCTACATGGAGCATGTGCTCGACGACGGTTGAGGCCGGCCCGGGTGAGGCCAGGCCAGGCCCGCGCGCAATCCGGAACAGGCCATTGATCATGCCTTCCAGATGACTGGTAGGGATTTGCAGGGCTTTTTGATAGGCTACGCGCTTCCTAGTTTCTGACCGGATACTCCATGAGCGACTTCAAGGCCCTGCGCGTGCATCAGACCGATGCCGGCACCGAATCCCGTTTCGATCGCATCAGCATCAATGACCTTACCGAGGGTGAGGTAGTGATCGAGACCCATTACTCGAGCCTGAATTACAAGGATGCTCTGGCCGTGACTGGTAAGGGTCGCATCATGCGACGCTTCCCGCTGGTAGCCGGCATTGACGGCGCGGGTGTGGTGGAAAGCTCGACCGATGACCGCTTTAAACCCGGCGATGAGGTGCTGGTGACGGGTAATAACGTCGGTGAGGCACTGGACGGTGGCCTGGCCGAGCGCATGCGCATTCCGGCTGACTTCCTGGTGGCCCTGCCAGCCGGCCTGAGCCTGCAGGAATCCATGGCGCTGGGCACGGCGGGTTTCACCGCGGCCCTGGCAGTGCAACGCATGCTGGACAACAACCAGTCGCCCGACATGGGCCCTATCGTGGTGACAGGCCCGACCGGCGGCGTGGGCTCGTTTGCCGTGGATATTCTTTCTCGGCTGGGTTTCGAGGTGGCGGCCCTGACCGGCAAGGCCGAGGCCCAGGCCGATTACCTGGGCATGCTGGGTGCCAGCCAGGTGATCGATCGCAACACACTGGACTTTGGCAAGCGGCCACTTGAAAAGGCGGCCTGGGGTGGCGCGGTTGATAACCTCGGCGGCGAAACGCTGACCTACCTGACCCGCAGCGTTGGCCTGTGGGGCAACATCGCCAGCATTGGCCTGGCCCAGTCTCACAAGCTGGAAACCACCGTCATGCCGTTCATCCTGCGCGGTGTGAACCTGCTGGGTATTCATTCGGTGGAGACACCCATGCCGCTGCGCCAGTCGATCTGGGGCAAGCTGGCAGGCGAGTGGCGACCAAAGAACCTGGCGGCCATCGCCAATCGCACGGTGGGGCTGAAGGCTGTGCCGGGTGTGTGTGATGAAATCATCGCTGGCGGCGTGACCGGTCGTACGGTCGTTGACCTGAAGGCCTGAGGAGCTAACGCATGCCCAAGGGCGCCGATCTGAAATCCGGCATGGTGATCGACATCGATGGCCAGCCATACATCGTCAAGCAGGTGAGTGCGCACAATCCCACGGCGCGTGGTGCCTCGACCCTGTACAAGACGCGTCTTAACCATGCCAGTACGGGCCAGAAGCTGGAGCGCAGTTTCAAGGGCGACGAGGTGCTGGCGAATGTCGACTTCCGGCGCCGGGCCGTGCAATACCTGTACGGGGATGGCAGCAGCCATACCTTCATGGATGCCGAGGACTACAGCCAGTACACGCTGGACAACGAGCAGGTGGAGGAGATCGTGCCGTTCCTGACCGATGGGGGAAGTGGTTTTACAGCCCTGATCGTGGAAGACCAGTGCGTGGCGGTCGAGCCACCCGCCAGCATCGAACTGGAGATTGTCGAAACGGCACCCGCGATGAAAGGTTCCAGCCAGAGCGCGCGCAGCAAGACGGCAAAGCTGAGCACCGGGCTGGAGATACAGGTGCCCGAGTACCTCGCCGAAGGTGAACGTATCAAGGTCAATACCAGCACCCGCGAATTCATGTCGCGGGCCTAGGCCAGGCCACGATGGGCAGAATATTTGAGCTGCACCGGCAACTGGCCGCCGACACCATCGCTGTCGGCGATCTCGAGCTATGCCGTGTGCTGCTGATGAACGACGCCCGTTATCCCTGGCTGATCCTGGTGCCACGCCGGGCTGACATCCGCGAGGTTTATGATCTGCGCGAGGATGAGCAGGCGCTGCTGTGGCAGGAAGTGACGCAGACCGGGCACGACATGATGCGAGCGTTGGGCGGGCACAAGCTGAATATAGCCGCGCTTGGCAACATGGTGCCGCAGTTGCATATCCATCTGGTTGTGCGACAGCCTGGAGACGCGGCCTGGCCCGGGCCTGTCTGGGGCCAGGGTGAGGCGGAACCCTATACCAGCGAAGGTATGGAGCAACAGCTGGAAGCATTGCGCGGGTTGATACAGCAGACGCCGTAGCGGCAAGCCGGATTACCCTCGGTAGTGGGGTGGCGGTGCAGGTCAGTGCTGATCTGCTAGGATTCTGCGCCTCAATTTAGGATTTCCTCATTCTCGGACAGGACACAAGCATGCAAATCAAGGATTCTGTTTTCATCGTCACCGGTGGCGCATCCGGCCTGGGCGAAGCCACGGTGCGACGCCTGGTCGCCAATGGCGGCAAGGCGCTGATCGCCGATCTCAATACCGAACGCGGTGCCGCACTGGTGACGGAGCTGGGCGATGCTGTCAGTTTCGTGAAATGTGATGTGACCAGCGATGCCGATGGCCAGGCAGCCGTGGCCGCCGCCCAGGCAATGGGTACGCTGCGTGGCGTGGTCAACTGTGCGGGGGTGGGCGTACCGGCCAAGGCGGTTGGCAAGGATGGCCCGCTGCCACTGGAGAAATTCGAACTGATCATCCGTATCAACCTGATCGGTACTTTCAACCTGATTCGACTGGCCGCGGCGGCCATGCAGAACAGTGAACCCTACGAGGGCGGTGAGCGCGGCGTGTTTATCAATACGGCTTCGGTGGCAGCCTATGATGGCCAGATTGGCCAGCCCGCCTATGCGGCTTCCAAGGCGGGCGTGGTTGGCATGACCCTGCCGCTGGCGCGTGAATTCGCCCGTGCAGGTATGCGGGTGAATACCATCGCACCGGGGCTTTTCCTGACCCCGATGATGGAGCAGTTGCCCGAAGAGGCGCAGCAGTCCCTGGGTATGCAGGTACCGTTCCCGCCACGGTTGGGCAAGCCGGATGAGTTTGCCCAGCTGGTGCAGCAGATCATCGAAAACCCGATGCTCAATGGCGAGACCATTCGGCTCGACGGGGCTATTCGCATGGCCCCGAAATAGCTCGTCCGGCCTACGTTTTATTCCAAGCTAAACTATTCAACTTAATTCAGTTTTCGGAGAACATCATGTCCGACCCTATCGTTATTCTCAGCGCCATACGCACCCCCATGGGTGGCATGCTTGGTGACCTGTCCACCGAACCCGCGCATGCGCTGGGCGCTGTTGCCATCGGGGCGGCCGTGGATCGCGCCGGTATCGACCCGAAGGACGTCGACGAAGTGGTGATGGGCAACGTGCTGATGGCCGGCCAGGGCCAGGCACCGGCACGCCAGGCTTCGCTGGGTGCGGGCCTTTCCCGTGGGGCGGGTTGTACCACCATTAACAAGATGTGTGGTTCGGGCATGAAGGCAGTGATGTTTGCCCATGACCTGCTCAAGGCCGGCACTAACGACATGATGGTTGCCGGTGGCATGGAAAGCATGACCAACGCGCCGCACCTGTTGCCCAAGGGACGCACCGGTATTCGACTGGGGCAGGGCACAATCTACGATCACATGATGCTCGACGGACTGGAGGATGCCTATAAGCCGGGCACGGCCATGGGTGTGTTTGCCGAGGCCACGGCAGAAAAGTATGGCTTCACAAGAGAAGCGCAGGACGCCTTTGCGATTGAGTCGCTGGCTCGTGCTCAGCGTGCCACGGAAGACGGCAGTTTCGCACCGGAGATTGCACCGGTGATGGTGGCGACACGCAAGGGCGAAGTTGCGATTGAACAGGATGAACAGCCCGCCAAGGGGCGTCCGGACAAGATTCCCCAGCTGCGGCCGGCATTCGTAAAGGACGGCACGGTTACCGCGGCCAATGCCAGTTCGATCTCGGATGGTGCGGCTGCAATGGTGCTGACGCGCGAGAGCATGGCCAACGAAAAAGGCCTGAAGCCGGTTGCACGCATTCTGGCGCATGCCAGCTTTTCGCATGAGCCCGAATGGTTTACTACGGCCCCGGTGGGAGCGATCAATAAACTGCTCGAGCAGACCGGCTGGTCGTCAGATGACGTCGACCTGTGGGAAATCAATGAGGCCTTTGCCGTGGTGACCATGGCGGCGATGCATGACATCGGCATTCCGCACGAGAAGGTCAATATCTACGGCGGCGCCTGTGCTCTGGGGCACCCGATCGGTGCCTCCGGTGCCCGTATCATGGTTACCCTGATCAATGCGCTGCAGCGCAGCGGTGGCAAGAAAGGTATTGCCGCCCTGTGTATTGGGGGCGGTGAGGCAACGGCAGTCGCGGTGGAACTGGTTTAAAGCCGTTTGTGTCCGCGTGTCAGTGCCCAGCCTGAATATCTTGGGTAGCCGGCGCTCACCTCTTTTACATTAAGGGATTTCCAGTAGTAGTGAACCGGAATGAGTGCCGGTGC
>JBFKKS010000184.1:0-5036 GCA_041630955.1 Nevskiales bacterium | reverse complement strand
ATCGCTGCGGTAGCCGCCTCTGGGCTGCAGGCCTTCCTGAGCTTTCTGGAGGCGGCGCAAATACCGGAAGAGGAAGCTCGGGGGGTAATGTTTCACGTGAAACATGGTCAGGTACTGTAGCCCGCATGGTGGGAAAAATGTATATGGGTTAAGGGGTTGTTGCCCCGGGTGGCGCCCGTCGTGCGTGTTATAATGGGACGTCTGGTGAAATACCCTTCCAATGTTTTCTAACTAGTTTCAGGGAGCTGCGCATGGCGGCCAATGATGTCTATGACTCATCGAGCATCAAGGTTCTAAAGGGCCTGGATGCTGTACGTAAGCGTCCAGGAATGTATATCGGTGATACCGATGACGGTACTGGCCTGCACCATATGGTCTTCGAGGTTGTGGATAACGCGGTTGACGAGGCACTGGCGGGGCATTGCAGCAGCATCGGTGTGACGATCCATGCGGATCAGAGCGTTACGATCACGGACGATGGCCGGGGTATTCCGGTGGATATGCATGAGGAGGAAGGTATATCCGCAGCCGAAGTGATCATGACGGTGCTACATGCGGGCGGGAAGTTTGATGATAACTCCTACAAGGTTTCTGGTGGCCTGCACGGTGTGGGTGTATCGGTGGTGAATGCGCTGTCTGATCGGTTGTTGTTGACCATTCAGCGTAGCGGAAAACGGTATCGCCAGGAGTACAGCATGGGGGTGCCCGCCGCACCCTTGGCGGAAGTGGGCGATACGCAGCACTCGGGCACGGAGATCACTTTTCATCCCAGTGCTGATGTATTCACTAATATCGAGTTTCACTACGATATTCTGGCCAAGCGGCTGCGTGAGTTATCGTTCCTGAATTCAGGAGTCCGCATTCATCTGCGAGACGAGCGGGACAACCGTGAAGATGTATTTGAGTACAAAGGGGGGATACGTGCCTTTGTAGAACACCTCAACAGCAATAAAACCCCATTGCACGAGACGGTTTGCTATTTCAATGCCGAGAAAGAAGATGGCCTGAGCGTAGAGGTATCGCTTCAGTGGAACGATTCGTATCAGGAAAATGTATTCTGCTTTACCAATAACATCCCCCAGCGGGATGGGGGTACGCACCTGGCCGGGTTTCGTGCGGCACTCACACGTACGATCAATCAGTATATTGAGGAATCGGGTGTAGCCAAGAAGGAAAAAGTAAGTGTTTCCGGGGATGATGCGCGTGAGGGACTGACGGCGGTATTGTCCGTCAAGGTGCCGGATCCGAAGTTTTCGTCCCAGACCAAAGACAAACTGGTTTCCTCAGAGGTTAAGCCTGTCGTAGAGTCCGCGATGAATGAGTACCTGCAGAGCTACCTGCTGGAAAACCCGCGTGATGCCAAAACGATTGCCTCCAAGGTAGTGGACGCGGCACGCGCCAGGGAAGCCGCACGTCGTGCACGAGAGATGACGCGGCGCAAGGGCGCGCTGGACGTGGCCGGCCTGCCAGGAAAGCTGGCGGACTGCCAGGAACGGGACCCGGCCTTATCTGAACTGTTCCTGGTGGAGGGTGACTCGGCCGGTGGTTCTGCCAAGCAGGGCCGGGATCGTCGGCATCAGGCCATCCTGCCACTGAAAGGAAAAATCCTGAATGTAGAAAAAGCCAGGTTTGACAAGATGTTATCGTCGGCCGAGGTGGGTACGCTTATCACAGCACTGGGTTGTGGCATCGGCCGGGAAGAATTTGATCCGGACAAGCTGCGTTACCACCGCATCATTATCATGACGGATGCTGATGTCGATGGATCTCATATCCGGACGCTGTTGTTAACTTTCTTTTATCGACAGATGGGGGTACTGGTCGAGCGGGGGCATGTGTATATCGCACAGCCGCCCCTGTACAAGATCAAGAGTGGTAAACAGGAGCGTTATGTAAAAGATGATGAAGAATTGAATGATCATCTTCTGCAGTTGGCACTGGATGGCGCGGGACTGTACACCGCACCGGGCGCTCCACCGATCCAGGGCGAGGCGCTGGAATCGCTGGTCAGGCAATATACCCATGTTCAGGCAGATATCGCCCGCATTAGCAGGCGCTATGATGAAACAGTGTTACGTTGCCTGATAGATACCCCGACACTAGACGTTTCGACCCCACCTTCAGAGTCAGAGCTGCAGGACTGGAGCAGACAGTTGCAGGAACGGCTGCAAGCAGCGGTGGGTGAAAACATGAGTTTCACGGTCACTGTGGAAGAGACCCTGCCCCTGATGATCCGTACGGAACAACGAGTACATGGCGTGCCCCACAGCAAGGAATGGCACGAGGATTTCTTCCAGTCAGCGGAGTACCAGCGTATACGTAAGCTGGGTGAATCCATTAATGATCTTCTGGAAACGGGCAGCTACGTTAAACGCGGTGAAAGGGAGGCCAAGGTAGCGGATTTTTATGCTGCTTACGATTGGCTCCTCAAAGAGGCCAAGCGCGGCCTGGGTATTCAGCGTTACAAAGGGCTGGGCGAGATGAATCCCGAGCAGCTATGGGAAACGACCATGGACCCGAACACCCGTCGCTTGCTACAGGTGCGGATTGAGGATGGCGTGGCAGCAGATCAGATATTCACAACCCTGATGGGGGACCACGTGGAGCCACGGCGGGAATTTATAGAAAGTAACGCCCTGCTAGTTAGTAACCTGGATGTTTGATAATAAAACCATTTTAAATCAATAGGTTGGGTTTTGGAGTATCGGGTCACCCTGCTAGGTAGCGAGCAAAACGCGCCTACCGATAGCGAAAAAAGTTTTACCGTTGGCCCGGACCAAAGCCTGCTGGAAGCGGCTTTATTTCAGGATATCGCCCTGCCCTACGGCTGCCAGAGTGGTGGATGCGGGGCCTGCCGGGCCAAGCTTGTCGCAGGCCAAATCCATTACTCCTATGATCCCCCGGCGCTCAGTGAGGAAGAGAAGGCGCAGGGCTATATTCTGCTGTGCCAGGCGCAGCCTAGAAGCGATCTGAGTCTGCAGGTCGAGGAGCGCCTGAGCTCACAGGCTATACCGGTACGAAATATGCCGGTCCGGGTCGAGCATAAGCAGCCACTTTGTCATGACGTCATGCAGCTGATGCTTAAATTACCCAAGGGCGAGGTGTTTGAGTTCCTGCCCGGTCAATATGTCGATTTTCTATTGCGAGACGGACGACGGCGCAGTTTTTCGATTGCCAACGGACCGGCGACCAAGGGCGTTATAGAACTGCATATCCGACATGTCCCTAATGGTGATTTCAGTGATTTTGTCTTCAGTTCGATGCAAGATCGCGTAATTTTACGTGTAGAAGGACCATTAGGCGGTTTCTACCTTCGCCCGCAAAGCGATCACCCTATACTCATGATGGCCGGCGGCACGGGCCTGGCCCCGATCAAGTCCATGCTGGAATACATGCTAGATCAAGGTATGCACAGGGAGACCCACCTATTCTGGGGTGTGCGTGGTCAACGAGACTTGTATCTACACGAAACACTGCTGGAATGGTCGCAAAGCCTGCCCTGGTTTGACTACACGCCGGTATTGTCCGAGCCGGCATCTGGGCAGCCAGACGCATCGTCCTGGCAGGGAGAGACCGGCTATGTGCATGAAGTGGTTGCGCGTCGTTTTCCAAACATGCAGGACTACGATGTATATATGAGCGGGCCGCCGGTCATGGTACAGGCGGGTAGAGATCAATTTCTGGCCCAGGGATTGCCGGTGGAACAGCTGTTTTACGATTCGTTTGACTACGCTTTCCAGACCTGGCCACAGCAAGAAGCGCCAGACAAGCACAAGCCCGGCGGTTGAGTGTAGAGCGACGAAATATCGGGGCTATCGGTCAGCCTGTGTCTGAATCGCGTGATTCAAACCCTGGGTATAGGCCTTGGCAGCGGCGGCTATATCCCCTGTCTGTTCATTGAGTTGCCCAAGAGCAAGCCAGGCGCGGGCACTGGGCTCATGGTTAACCGCATTCTGAAGATAACTGCGCGCCCGGCCCCACAGCTTGTTTTGAAGGCATAATTGCCCCGCCAGCAGCTGCAACTCGGGTTGTTCGCCATGTTGCTTGATCCAGCCCTCCACAGCAGCCATCTGGGACACAGAGTCTTCGCTCTTGATATCAGCGTAAAGCAGCGCCATCTCGGGCTGCCAGGACTGTTTAAGCGCGGCTGATATCTGACGCAGTGCTTCAGGGTGTCCGGCCACATCACGTGTCAACAAACGTACGTAAAGGGTTTTAAGGGGCCTTTGCTGCCGCAGACGTCTGGGCAGGGACTGCCAGGCCACATCCAGATGCTCAAGCCCTTTTTCTGAGGCGCTATTGAGCAGATCGGCATATGCCTCGCAACCAAGGCGGGTCTGCTCATCCGCCGGCAGCACATTCAGGCGCTCGCTTTCAGACCACAACTCGCGGACACGTGCCCAGTCGTCTAACTGGGCGCAGACCTTGAGCAGCAAGGCCAGCGCCGCTTTGTGATCCGGTTGTTTATCTCGCAACAGTTCCAACGTTGCAATGGCCTGGGTGCTTTGGTCGGCAGCGAGTTGCAGTTCGGCCTGTGTCAGCAGCACGGCAATAGCAGGGCCGCCATCGGCATCGTCGGCGGCCTGTTGCAGGTAGTAGTCCCGTCGATCATTGGCTGATTGTCGTTGCGCTGCGATGGCCGCATTGACGAAGCCGACCAACCGTGCCTCGGTACCATGTGCACGCTTGGCAAGCGCTTTTTCCGCCTCGGACCAACGTCCTTCCAGCAGTAAAATCAAGCCGCGTATCAAGGACCGGCGTGCCGAGCGTTCCCGGTAACCGCGGTAGAATTCGGGTAACCAGCGGGGCAAACCGAGGGTAATGCGTAAGCTGCGCCAAACCAGAGAAATAACCCACAGGCCGAGCACCAGGGCGACTGCGAAGAACACCATGGAGGTTTCCACCACGATGTCGCCGTAGCGCATCAGGATGTAGCCATTATCCTGTTCGAAGAACAGCGTAATGCCCACGCCGATCAGCGTGAAGACCAGTAGTGCCAGGATAGTGCGACTCACATCAGTGCCTAGAAGTTCTGT
>JBFKKS010000183.1:0-5036 GCA_041630955.1 Nevskiales bacterium | reverse complement strand
TTCCCAGGGTGGGCGAATTACTCAGTGGACTGGTGAAGCGCCTGGAACGTGGCAGCATCATTCTCGATATGGGCGGTAATGCCGAGGCAATCGTGCCACGTGAGCATGTGATCCCGCGTGAGCCCGTGCGTCCTGGTGACCGTGTACGTGGTTACCTGATGGATGTGCGCACAGAACAGCGAGGCCCACAGCTTTTCATGTCAAGAACGGCGCCGGAGTTCCTGCTGGAACTCTTTAAGCTCGAAGTGCCCGAGGTTGGGCAGGGCCTGATCGAAATCAAGGGCGCGGCGCGTGACCCAGGCCTGCGAGCCAAAGTAGCCGTACAGGCCAAGGACAAGCGTATCGATCCTGTTGGTGCCTGCGTCGGCATGCGTGGCTCAAGGGTGCAAAACGTTTCCAATGAATTGGCCGGTGAGCGCATCGATATAGTGTTGTGGGATGACAATCCTGCCCAGTTTGTTATCAATGCGATGGCACCTGCCGACGTGGAATCAATCGTCGTAGACGAAGATGCACACAGTATGGAAATAGCGGTCCATGAGGAAAAGCTGGCTCAGGCAATTGGGCGTGGTGGGCAGAACGTACGTCTTGCGTCTGATCTGACTGGTTGGACTTTGAACGTGATGACCACGGAAGAGGCCGATCAGCGTCATGAAGCTGAAGGCGAATCTATTGTGGGCCGTTTTGTTACGGCGCTGGATGTCGATGAAGAGATCGCCATTCTGCTGGTTAATGAAGGCTTTACGACTGTCGAGGAAATCGCCTACGTGCCTGAGCAGGAGCTGCTTGCGATCGAGGATTTTGATGAGGATATCGTTGCAGAACTGCGCAACCGCGCTCGTGATGCACTGCTAACCCAGGCGATAGCAAAAGCTGAGCATGAAGGCGAGGAAGATGGCCTGATGACTGTGGAAGGTATGGATGCCGAAATGGCCGCCAAGCTGGAAAAAGCAGGCATCACTAATCGTGAAGAATTAGCCGAGCAGGCAACAGATGATGTGGTGGATGCAATCGGTATTGACGCCGAAAGCGCAAGCAAGATGATCATGGCAGCGCGTGCACATTGGTTTACTGAAGAAGAGTCCCAGGCGGAGTAAGTTTATATGTCGGAAGTAACCGTTAAACAGTTGGCTGAGGAGGTCGGTACTCCGGTCGACCGCTTGCTAAGCCAGTTGGCGGATGCCGGCGTGAAAGTTAAGGGAGCAGACGCCGTCATTAGCGATGATGACAAGATGAAACTGCTTGCACATCTGCGTGAGTCACGCGGGTCTGGTCAGTTGGGTACTGAGCCGAAGCGGGTAACCCTCAAACGCAAGAGCACCAGCCAGATTAAACTTGGCACAGGGCGTACTGGTGGCGCAAAGACGGTAAACGTAGAAGTACGTAAGCGCCGCACTTTCGTTAAGAGCAGCGGGGCCAGTGAAGAAGAATTTGCCGAGCAGGCAGCTCAGGCAGCGGAGGAGGCACGCAAGCAATCCGAGGCTGAGGCAGAAGCAGCACGCAAACAGGCTGAAGAAGAATTGCAGCGCCGTGCAGCAGAAGAGGCTGCGCGTGAGGCAGCAGAAGCGGCCGCAGCAGCGGAAGCAGCCGCGGCTCAGGCTTCTGAGCAAGAGGAACAGGTCGAGTCAGAGGAAATCGTTAGCGACGGCGCCGAGCAAAAAACCACGGGGCCAAAAGATGCGACTCGTATGCGAGCAGCCGAGAACGCACGCCGGTTATCGCAGGCGCCCAAGGTGGCGGTCAAGCCTACAGTGGAAGAGAAGCCGCGGCCGGATCGCGCCCGCAAGGAACGTGAACAGGCCGCACGCGAAAGAAACTTGGCAAATACTCGCGGACGGGGACCGGGCGCTAAACGTGGCGGCCGTTCTGGGGGGCGTCGACAGAGCCGCGATCAGGTGGCACTGGTCGAAACCCAACATGCCTTTGAAAAGCCAACGGCACCGGTTATTCATGAGGTTGAAATTCCCGAATTTATCACGGTAGGAGAACTTGCCGGACGCATGGCTGTAAAGGCACCTGAAGTCATCAAGGTGATGATGGGTATGGGCGTTATGGCAACCATCAACCAGAGCGTTGATCAAGACACCGCCACGCTTATCGTGGAAGAGATGGGGCACATTGCGAAAGCAGCCACTCCTAAGGACGTGGAGTCAGAAGTTCTTGACGTGCTGGGAAGCCAGGTAGAGCAAGTAGATGCAGAACCCAGGCCTCCGGTCGTCACAATCATGGGCCATGTGGACCACGGGAAGACCTCACTGCTCGATTACATCCGCCGCAGTAAGGTGGCAGCGGGTGAGGCGGGCGGCATTACCCAGCATATTGGCGCATACCATGTCGATACGCCCAGGGGAACGGTTACTTTTCTGGATACACCGGGCCATGCAGCCTTTACCCGTATGCGCGCTCGGGGCGCACAGGCAACCGATATCGTCGTTTTGGTCGCTGCAGCCGACGATGGCGTTATGCCGCAGACCAAGGAAGCCATACAGCATGCGAAAGCAGCAGGCGTACCGATTGTCGTTGCGGTGACAAAATGTGACAAGGAAGATGCAGACCCAGAGCGTGTGCGCAGTGAGATGTCCAAGGAAGAAGTGATCCCGGAAGAGTGGGGCGGGGATGTACAGTTTATTAACGTTTCTTCGCACACGGGTGAGGGCGTTGAGGCACTGTTGGAGTCGATTCTGCTTCAGGCGGAGTTGCTCGAACTTAAAGCTCCCGTGAATGCATCAGCCAAGGGTATTGTGATTGAATCCAGTCTCGAGAAGGGACGTGGTGCTGTGGCGACCGTACTGGTTCAGAGCGGCACGCTTAAGAAGGGAGATGTGATACTTGCCGGACGTTTCTATGGCCGCGTGCGCGCTCTCTTCGATGAAGATGGCAAGCCAGCCAAGGAAGCCAGGCCCTCTATTCCTGTCGTGGTGCTTGGGCTGCCTGGGACCCCGCAGGCCGGTGACGAACTTTATGTGCTCGAGAGTGAGCGCAAGGCGCGTGAAATCGCCGAGCACCGTGAAACCCAGACTCGCGAAAACAAGTTAGCAGCCCAGCAGGCTGCTCGACTTGAGGAAATGTTCTCGCGGATGGGTGAAGAGGGAGAGGCCAAGGAACTGAACCTGATGATCAAGGCAGATGTTCAGGGCAGTGTCGAGGCGCTGACCGATTCTCTGACCAAGATTCCATCCGAGGAAGTGCGTGTTCGCGTTATCGCTTCTGCAACCGGCGGCATCAGCGAGTCAGACATAGAACTGGCGCTTGCCTCAAGGGCCATTATTATTGCTTTCAATGTGCGTGCGGATAATGTTGCTCGTCGCATGATTCAGGAAAGCGGTGTGGATGTGCGCTATTACAGCGTGATTTATGATGCGATCAATGATGTCCGTGATGCAGTCGCGGGCTTGCTGGGCACAGAAACCCGGGAAAACATTGTTGGATTGGCCGAGGTTAAAGACGCTTTCCGTTCATCGGCGCTGGGCACCATCGCAGGCTGCCTGGTTGTTGACGGCTATGTTGGTCGCAAGCTCCCTATTCGTGTGCTGCGAGACAATGTGGTTATCTATGAAGGCGAACTGGAGTCTCTACGTCGACATAAGGATAACGTTGACCGGGTAGAAGCCGGTACGGAATGCGGTATTGGCGTCAAGGACTATAACGACGTCAAGAAGGGTGATCAGATAGAAGTATTCGAGCGCATTGAAGTCCAGCGTAAGGTTGCTGATTAGGCCCATGTTGAATATCAGTCACGGTTAATTCGCGAATGCCCAGAGAGTTTTCACGGACCCAGCGCGTGGCCGAACAACTCAAGCGCGAGCTGAGTACGTTGATTCGTGAGGAACTGCAGTCACCGCAGCTGATGCTTGCGAGTTTGACCGAGGTTCAGGTCACCCGTGATATGGGGCATGCCAAGATATACGTAAGCAGCCTGAATATGGACGGTGGTGCAGATGAGGCGGCAGAAGCCTTGCAGGAAGCTGCCGGTTTCCTGCGCCATCGATTGGGCAAGATACTTCGTTTGCGGAGTATTCCACAGCTACATTTTCTGGCCGATCACCTGCAGGAACAGGCGCAGCGAATGGATCAGCTAATTGATGGTGTGATCGCTCAGGATCGCAAGCACCAGCGCGACAAATAGTCGCGAGTCAAAAGTCACTAACTAACGGAATCCCAAGATGGGTCGAGGTCGACGCGCGCGAGGTCGCAATCTGACCGGCATTTTATTGCTGGATAAGCCAGTTGGATGCAGTTCCAATGCGGCCCTGCAAAGTGTCAAGCGTTTGTATGATGCGCGCAAGGCTGGCCATACGGGTAGTCTCGATCCTTTAGCCAGCGGTCTGCTTCCAATATGTTTTGGTCATGCGACCAAGCTTTCGGGTTACCTGCTGGACGCTGATAAAACCTATTGGGTAAGGGCCAAGCTGGGCGAACGCACCGATACAGCTGACGCTGAAGGGGTCGTTACTGAATCCAGGCCAGTACCTGAGCTGGGTGACCCAATGATTGAAGCCGTTTTGCAGGGCTTTCTTGGCGAACAGACTCAATTGCCGCCGATGTATTCAGCAGTTAAACATAAAGGCAAACGCCTATATGAACTGGCACGTGCTGGTGAGGTGGTGGAACGGAAGCCGCGGACTATCATTGTGCATGAACTGAAGTTATGCCGGCACGAGGGCATAGAGCTGGAGCTCGAGATGCGTTGTTCCAAGGGGACTTATGTACGTACCCTGGTTGAAGATATAGCAGAGAAGTTGGGCACGGTTGCCCATGTGATTGCCTTAAGGCGTACTGCGGTAGGGCCATTCAAGGCCGAAGCTATGGTGGATCTGCCTCGGCTTGAGGCGTTGGCTGAATCGGCACCCGAGACGCTGGATGATCTGCTGTTGCCAATGTCGAGTGCACTGGGTCATTGGGCAGAAGTGCAACTGGATCCCGACAGCAGTTATTACCTCCAGCGTGGCCAGGCCGTACAGGTTTCGGGTGCGCCAACCGAGGGCATGGTACGTATTTATGACCATGCCAGGCAGTTTCTGGGTGTTGGAGAGATA
>JBFKKS010000182.1:0-5138 GCA_041630955.1 Nevskiales bacterium | reverse complement strand
CTAGAAGTAAGTTAGAAAGTAAAAAGTAAGTCAGTTAAGTAAATGGTCCCTGAAGTTTGAGCCCATCTACTTGGAAGATATGCTCGTACTACCCGGTCTCCGATATAGGTATTGCAGTGGCCGTGCCAAGTTTTGAAAAAACCGGGAAATATTTTTTTAGTCATTGATAAACAATGACTTATAAAGCACTCACCCAGCACTGAGGCGGCTATCGGGCACAGCTTGGCCCAGCACCCATTTGCATAATGCAAAGCCATTCGGGAATCAGGCGCCTGGGCTTTTGCATTTTAGGAATCACGCCGCAGACACCCGGGCCAAGGGCTATTCCTGCCAGTCCGGCTTCACTCCAGGCAAAAAAAACAGCCCCGAAGGGCTGTTTCAATTGAATTGCAGTCATGCAATCCCGTCACAATGGGCTTGGCATTACCGTCCTGACCGATATGTTCGGGTTGCCTCAATCACTGTGTGGCAGGCAGGCTCGTTGATCATGCCGATCACACGTGCCCGGGCTGGTCTGAAATCAGGGTTACGCTCAATTGCCTGCTGATACGAAGCACAGGCATCACCCGGCCTCTTCAGGGCCTCATATAGCAACCCCCGATGGTAGGCAATCCGCCAGTGTGGCGCACCCAGCAAGGTTGCCATTTTTAGTTGGTCGGATGCGTCCTTATATCGGCCTTCAAGGTAATAGATACTGGCCAGCGTTTCGTAAAGATCCGCGTACTCTGGTGAGAGATTGATTTCTTTTTCCAGCACCGTCTTCGCCAACGCCAGGTTGCCCTCTTCAACGGCAATACGGGCACGAAGAATGGCTGCTTCGGGGTGACTGCCGGGCATACTCAGCAGCTGGTCCAGCAGAAACTGGGCGTTTTCCCTGCGGCCAGCGTCAAACTGCATAACCGCATTCGCCATGATGATGCGCTGCTGTTCTGGAAATTCGGTATAGAGTCGGTCAACTTCGCGTGAAACACGCTGGCAGTCGACCGTCATACCCTTGGCGTTCGCTACCTCACCGCACTGCTTACCCGCGGCCCTGTTTTGCTCATTTTCCGTGAGCATCTCATCAAGCCGCTCGTTGGGATCCGGGTTGAGGTTACGCTGATGATCCAGTGATGCGCACGCGCCAAGGATAGGGAGTGCACACATCATTATTAAGGCGCGCCAAAAGGTCTTATTTTTATTCATGGTCTGCCTCCATGGCGCTTCTCATGCGATACCCTGGCTTCCTTCTTCGGCACCGCTACAGCCCAGTCCAGCAGTTCGTTCGTGTCGGGATAATGCCAAAGTTTTGCGTTATGCCTGGGTTCGCGAACGATCGTGGGAGTCACAACGATAATGAGTTCGGTATCCGAGTCGGACTTGCTGAAAGACTTGGTCAACCAGCCGAAAACCGGCAATTTGCTTACACCGGGAGTAAAGGAATCATTGTTGGTTATGTCGCGGGTAACGAGTCCACCAATGACCAGTGGCTGCCCGTCCATCACCCGTGTAGAAGTATCAATACTGCGTACATCGAATGCGGCACTATTCAGGTTGCTTCCTGTACTGCCGGCAATCTGCTGCGTAAGGGCAGTATCGGGCCGTGATACTGTCGGGTTGATGTCCAAAGTGATGCGATCATCCTCATCGACCATTGCCCTGACTCTCAATTCCACGCCAAAGGGCTTAAATTCAGTACCGCTGAATACGCCGGCCGTGTTGGTACCTACCGTATCCCCGCTAGACACCCCGACCGGTGCATAGGCGCTGGGCACAGGTACCTCACCACCCGCTCTGAAAACAGCTGACTCGCCTGCGAGCACCGTCAGAGTCGGGCGCGATAAAGTTCTGGAGATACCCTCCTCTTCCAGAAGCGAGAACAACAGGTCGAACGCGAAATTACTGCTGGCTATCTGCACATTGTTGGTCATGGCACCGCCCAGAAACCGCAGGGCGTTTTCCAGCCTGGACGAATCAGCACCTTGCTCCTGTAGTCCCGGGACCGTAAATTCACCACCGGTGTTATAACCCTGGGTCAAAAGGGTGAAATCTGGTCGCCAGGCTTTGAGACGAACGCGGTCCACCTCGTGCATCTGAACCGAGACCCTTACCTGGGGAAGATCGCGAACATCAATCATGGACAAAATGCGTCCACCGGAAGCCGAAACGAGCTTTGAGCGACCGATGTTGGCGCGTATTTCATTGTCGAGGCTGCCTGAACCGCCAGACAGGCCACCAAAGGCACCGCCGCCGCCCCCGCCGCCTCTTCTGCCAGCGAGCATGCTGCCGGACTCATCCGTTAGCGCCGTGATGGTGCCATCCGCATCTTTGCCAAGAAATATCCTGGACGTAACATTAAGTATCCGGGTCAGCGCGACCTGATTGTGCACATAGCCGGTCAGAATCAGGGTGTCTCTGGAATCATCCTCCAGATCACCGATTGTTACCCGGCGCACTTTGACGTTCTCGCCACCCACGCTGCGTATTGCCTGGTGAATTTTACTTTCCACCGTTTCCGGTAACTGTGCCACCTGGATCAGGTTAATAATGGCAGCCGACCGCTCGCTCCTGACTTCGCGGGTGGTCACCCTAAGGTTGGAATCGTCCAGCGCTACGCCCCTGTCAGGCGTCTGTACCAGAATGTCTGGCCCGCCTGGCGCTCTCTTGTTACCCACTTCGAGGTAATTGCGGGCAACCGCCTCAGCCGCCTGGCGAAACTTGATGGTAGGCACCTCGCCCCTCAAAACCAGGGCGGCCCGGTCCGGCGCCAACTCGATGCGAATGTCCGGATGAACGTCCCGCAATGCACGACGAAGAACGCTCAGATCCTGTACCACACTGAACAAAAACGTTTCGGTAGTGCCGTCGGTATACCAGACGATGATGCTGGTGCGGCCCACCTGCTTCGCCAGGGCCAGAACCTCGTTACTCCCAAGCACTTCCACTTCCAGGGTCTCTTCCAGGCCAACCGCGACGCGCTCCAGCTCCTTTTTAAATACCAGTCGCGTGTGCGTCCACTGAATAAGATCACGGGTATTTGAATGCTTTACCCCGTCAGCTGTCTCAACGTACTGGAGGCCCTTGGCGCCAACCAACCCAGGGAGGCAAAGCAGCAGCAATACCGCTAACCCACGCCAATTACTTCTAATCATCAGTCCTCCCCCTAAGCCCCATCGTCGACAACTTCCCGTGTTGCACAACATTTCCAGCTGCCTGATTATCAATGCAGCCCTGCAAAACCAGATCATATTCTTTCTGGCGTCGCACCGCATTGCTACCCGGGCTGATAGTCGCGCTGGGCGACCGTGTGCCCCCATAGTGAAAGTGCGAATCCGCACAGTCACTCGCATCCATTTCGCCGCTGGTTGGAGTCTGGATATCCTCGTGTTCCACAGGACAGCCATTAGGTCCTACCTGTGTTCCAGCGGGTGTGCGAAAGCAGACGTCTCGGAAATCGCTTACCCCATCCTGGTCGGTATCACGATAGCCACTTGCCCGTGATTCGTTCCATCGATATTGCCCTGGCTCGACGAGTTCATGAGCCGTCGCTGCGTTACCAATGCCGAACGCAAGGCTCGTAACCACTATTGTTAGTTTGATTTGCATGTTCATTCCCTACGGCAAAGAAGTTACCGTGTGCTGACCCAGCGTTGCAGGTATCGGGCCAGTTTAGACTCAGCAACACTGTCATCCAGAAAAACCACATGCATTACAATACATTACCTTCACCAGATGGGGTAATTATGGACTATTTGGTGGCAGCTTACTGGTCTAATAATGGAAATTGGCCGGATTCTGCATCGCGATATGCTTTGCATTTTCTGATATCGGGCATCACGCCCATGATGAAAAATGCCAAACGGCTTGTGGTGTCAGTCGGCCCAGCCCGGTATACCCAGTTCACGCCCCATACCGCCGAAGATACGTTCGGTTCCGTTGACCAGTTCCTCAATGGGTTGCTTGAAGTCAGTTGCAATCCACCCCTGGCACAGGTGAATGATCACACCGGTCGCGCCTCTCGCCATCACGGCCAGTATGGCATCACCGGGCCCGTCGTCGGGTAGAAATGGCTTGGTGAAAGCGACCAGCAAATCCACGAATTCGCCGTAACTCTTACCGTACACCCGACCCAGCTGGCTGCGTACGGACATGGCTTCAATCATGATTAGCCGCGCCTTGTCCGGATGCTTCTGCACAAATGTGAAAACCTGGTGCAAGCCGGCTCTTACCAGCTTGCGCGAGTCATTCCGATACGGTGCGGCAACCTCCAAAATGGAATTCATCAATTCCCTGGTCGCGGCCCGATAAGACTCGATCAGCAGTTCTTCACTGTTGGTGAAGGATTCATAGAAATAGCGTTTGGTCAGCCCCGCCTCACTACACACGGCGTCAATACTCGTCGAGGCATAGCCCTCGCGCCCGATCAGCTTGATCCCCGCGGTTAGCAGCTTTTGCCGGCGCTCGGCCTGGCGTGTGCTGGCTGCCTTGCCGGCGTATTTACCGCTGTGCTGGCGAGTTATGGCGGTGCCTGATTGCCTGCTCTTCATATCCAGGAGCCTTTTGATTGCATATTTGACACCATGAAGTATCACATATACATTTGACACTGCATAGTGTCAGTTACTCAGATTCAGGCTTCTACGAGACGGTAACTGGGACCAACAATCTTTCGAGGAGACACATCCGTGATAACCCATGCCACACAGGTTGTGGTTAGCTGCCTGCCTGCGCGCCTCAAAGGCCTCGTCACACTTTGCGCCTGTCTGTTAATAAGCGCCTGCGGGGATGGGCAGAACGCGCACTCAGGAACCGAGGCCCGCCAGCCAGCCGGTAGTACACTGCATTCAGACCGGCAGCGTTGCTCAACCGTCGAGCGGGTATCCGAAGGCAAGCATTGGGTGACGAGCTGGCGAACCGCACCGACCGATGCTCTTATTACCCACCCGATCAGCGCCTTGACCGTACGCCAGTTCCTGGCGCCCCACGCCAGCGGCGAGGCCATACGCCTGCGCTTATCAAACCGCTATTCGAACCAGCCGGTCACGCTGGAGAATGTTTTCATCGCACAGGAAGTCACACCCGGCGAGTCCGCGCTGGTGCCTGGTAGCGAATGTCTGCTGACCTTTGAGGGTGATTCACGCATCACGATTCCGGCAGGT
>JBFKKS010000181.1:0-5152 GCA_041630955.1 Nevskiales bacterium | reverse complement strand
GTACCTGACCGCACTGGGTCCGTCAATGTTCATGCCGGTACTCAGCATACGACGGCATTCATTTTCATCTGACGGCGCCATGACCACCATATTGGGTATGCAGCGTAGAAAACTGTGATCAAAGGCACCGTGATGGGTTGCGCCATCTGCACCAACCAGGCCGCCACGGTCCAACGCAAAAAGCACCGGCAGGTTTTGAATGGCTACGTCATGTATCAACTGGTCATAGCCCCTTTGCAGGAACGTTGAGTAGATCGCTACGACAGGGTGCAAGCCGTCTGCAGCCATGCCAGCCCCAAGTGTCACTGCATGTTGTTCTGCAATGGCAGCATCGAAATAGCGATCTGGGTATTGCTTGGCAAAATTGACCAAACCAGAGCCCTCCCGCATGGCAGGGGTAATGGCCATAAGCCGCGGGTTAACTGCGGCCATTTCGCACAGCCACTCACTGAATATCTGGGTATAGGGCTTGGCTGCTGCTGCCTTCTTGGGCATGTTGCCGGTCACCGGGTCAAAACCAGTCACGCCGTGATAGGTAATCGGCGCCTCTTCTGCAGGGTCAAAGCCCTTGCCCTTGACGGTTGCGATATGCAGCAACTTCGGACCTGGGCGATCGGCAAGAATGTGCAGGTGATCGACAAGGCTGGTCAGATCATGCCCATCAATGGGGCCGTAATAGTCAAAACCCAGCGACTGGAACAAGGCGCCATCGACCGCGCTGGTGTCAGAGGGCTTAGTACGCTGCTGCAGATGCCAGCGCTTGGGGCGTTCAGCATGGCGCTTGCCCTCGGCGGTAGCCTGTAAGTAGCGCTTGCCGGCCATTATCTGCGCTGAATGGTTCCGTAATGCGCCGACATTCTCGGAGATCGACATGTCGTTATCGTTATAAATGACAAGGACATCAAGGTCAGTGGAGCCGAGATGGTTAAGCGCTTCGAACGCCATGCCAGCGGTCATGCCACCATCGCCTATTATCGCCACAACTTTACGCTTGCAGTCCGTCTGTTTTGCCGCAACTGCCATTCCCATGGCCGCACTAACCGATGTGCTTGAATGGCCAGTGCCAAAGCAGTCATATTCGCTTTCGTTACGTGAAGGGAAAGGGTGAAGTCCGCCATGCTTGCGGATGGTTTCCATACGGGTGCGACGCCCGGTAAGAACCTTATGTGGGTAGGCCTGGTGGCCTACATCCCATACCAGACGGTCATTCGGTGTATCAAAGACGTAGTGCAAGGCCAGAGTTAACTCTACGGTTCCGAGGTTAGCAGCAAAATGTCCGCCAACCCGGGCAAGTGTTTCTATCAGGTAACGCCGCAATTCCACAGATAAAGCGGGCAGATCCTCACGTGACAGCACACGAAGATCGGCGGGTTCATTGATCTTGCCGAGCAGGGTGTAGCTTGATGCATCAGACATGCGGAATCTCGAGGCCTAGGGAGGGTATGCAATGCACTATTATCGTCTGTGCGCGTATGTGGGTTCAAGCAAATGCTGTTTCAGACGAAGACTCAGGTATTGCGCTGGGTAATATGCTCGGCCAACCAGAGCAATGGTTCAGCACTTTCACCCAAAGGTAATAATGCTTCGATGGCTCCCTGGGTGAGTTCCTGCGCACGTTGTTTGGATTCCGTCATACCCAGGATTGAGGGATAAGTGGGCTTGTTGAGCGCGCGATCAGCGCCTGCCGGTTTACCTAATACCGCGGTTTCCGACTCTTCATCGAGTATGTCATCGTGAATCTGGAATGCTAGGCCAATGCGCTTGGCGAATCGGTCCAGTGAATCACGTTGTGCACTGTCCTGCGGGTTTTGACTTAAACAGGCAAGCATTACGCTGGCACGGATCAATGCACCCGTTTTATGGATATGCATATTCTCCAGTTCGACGAGTTCCAGTTTCTTGCCGACCGATTCCAAATCTATCGCCTGGCCGCCTGCCATGCCGCCTGAGCCTGCTGCTTCGGCCAGGCGACCGATCATCTGTGTGCGTACTGCCGGATCAGTGTGCATCTGACTGTCCTGTGCCAGAACCTGAAAAGCGAGTGCCTGTAAAGCGTCTCCTGCCAGAATGGCGGTGGCCTCATCGAAGGCACGGTGACAGCTAGGCTTGCCGCGGCGCAGGTCATCGTTATCCATGGCAGGAAGATCATCATGGATAAGAGAATAGGAATGAATTAATTCTATTGCGACGGCCGGACCATCCAGGCGGTCAGCATCAATCCCGAGGACTTCACCGGTTGCATAAACGAGCAACGGACGAAGCCGCTTGCCCCCTCCGAGTGTTGAATAGCGCATTGCTTCATGCAGGCGTGTCGGGACGATTCTGGCGGGGGGTAACCAGCGATCCAGGGCCGTTTCTATGCGTTCCTGATAGCTTTTAAGCCTGTCTGCAAAACCCTTTTTCGCAGTCATGCGTCATCAGTTTCGTTGTTATCAGCGAAGTCCTCCAGGGACTCAATGCCGTTTTTCTGTACCAATTCACGTACTTTCAGTTCAGCGGTCTTTAGCGCGTTCTGGCATCCACGAGCCAGCTGCACACCCCGCTCGAACTGCTTGAGTGAATCTTCCAGGCTCAACTCGCCTTTTTCCAGCTGTTGTACAAGGCTTTCCAGTTCAGCCAACGACTTTTCAAAGGCGTCTACGTGACTTTGTTCGGCAGTGGATTTAGTCATAGGTGGAGGTCTTAGGTAATGAAATTACGTTCCTGAGCCTAGTTTAACGCCGCAGGGTCTTCGCGTCAGATCATTATTCGTTTACGGGTACTTGCTATGCGTCTTGGCGATGCGCTAACTTGCGGGCCACTCTGCGTACGATACCAGTACGCAACCAGACCACGGGACCGCTAGCATATGATCCGAATATGAGCACTGACTACCAAGCTGCAGATATTGAAGTACTGAGTGGCCTGGACCCGGTACGAAAACGACCGGGCATGTATACCGACACAAGCCGCCCAAATCATCTTGCCCAGGAAGTGATTGATAACAGCGTTGACGAGGCTCTGGGTGGGCATGCCAAGCATATAGAAGTCACTTTGCACAAGGACGGCTCACTATCCGTAAGTGACGATGGCCGTGGAATGCCGGTCGATCTGCATCCCCAACTAAAGAAGCCGGGTGTTGAGGTGATACTTTCGACCTTGCATGCGGGTGGCAAATTCTCCAGCAAGAATTACCAGTTTTCGGGCGGGTTGCACGGTGTGGGCGTATCCGTGGTCAATGCGCTATCGAAGCACCTGGAAGTATGGATCAAGCGAAACGGCCAGGAATACAACATGTCCTTTGCCGGTGGTGAGAAGAAGTCCGATATGGAAGCCATCGGGGAAGTCGGCAAGCGCAATACCGGTACGACCCTGCGCTTCTGGCCAGATGAGAAATATTTCGACTCGATCAAGTTTTCCGTCCCGCGTCTTAAGCATGTGTTGCGTGCCAAGGCGGTTTTATGCCCGGGATTGAAGGTCAGGCTGGTTGACGAAAATGCCAAACAGACCGATGAGTGGTGTTATGCCGATGGCCTGAACGACTACCTGATGGAGTCGGTTCAAGGCTTTGAGTTACTACCCAACGAGCCCTTTCTGGGGCAGATGCAAGGCAGCACAGAGATGGTTGACTGGGCGGTCATATGGCTACCCGAGGGCGGTGAAGGCTTGTGTGAAAGTTATGTCAACCTGATCCCGACTATTCAGGGCGGAACTCATGTCAACGGGTTACGCTCCGGTTTGACCGAGGCAATTCGAGAATTTTGCGAGTTTCGCAACTTGTTGCCACGTGGCGTCAAGCTAACTCCTGATGATATCTGGGAGCGGTTGTCCTACGTATTGTCCTTCAAGATGGGCGACCCACAATTTTCCGGGCAGACCAAGGAGCGCCTGTCATCCAGGGAGGCCGCTGCCTTTGTTTCCGGCGTGGTGAAAGATGCCTTTAGTTTATGGCTTAACCAGCATGCTCAACTGGGTGACGAGATTGCCCAAATGGCCATTGCAAATGCCCACAGACGCGTTCGAGCGGGTAAGAAAGTGGTGCGCAAGAAAGTTGCCAGTGGCCCGGCACTGCCCGGCAAGCTGGCTGACTGTACGGCACAGGATCTTGCCCGTACCGAGCTTTTCCTCGTGGAAGGCGATTCTGCCGGTGGTTCTGCGAAGCAGGCACGTGACCGTATTTTCCAGGCCATTCTTCCCCTGCGTGGCAAGATACTGAATACATGGGAGGTTGAACCGGACCAGGTGCTCGGATCACAGGAAGTGCATGATATTTCGGTCGCGATCGGGGTCGAGCCCGGATCTAATAATCTCGACGGTCTCCGTTACGGCAAAATCTGTATTCTCGCTGATGCCGATTCCGATGGTGCGCATATCGCTACGCTTATATGCGCGCTGTTCCTCAGACATTTCCAGCCATTGGTCAACGGTGGGCACGTTTATGTGGCAATGCCGCCGCTGTTCCGTATTGATGTGGGCAAAGAAGTGTTTTACGCCCTCGATGAAGCCGAAAAGCAGGGCGTGCTTGACCGGATTGAGGCCGAGAAAAAGAAAGGAAAGGTTGCAGTGACACGATTCAAAGGATTGGGTGAAATGAATCCCCTGCAATTGCGTGAGACAACGATGGCACCCGAGACCCGCCGGCTGGTCCAACTGACCCTTGACGGGGGTGATGGAACCCACAAGATCATGGATATGATGCTGGCCAAGAAACGGGCGGCGGACAGGAAGAAGTGGCTGGAACAGAAGGGTAACCTGGCAGAGGTACTGGTTTGATGAGTGACGAGATCAGCACACAGGAAATGAGCCTCGAGGGGGTTGAGCGACTACCGCTCAAATCCTTTACCGAGAAGGCCTATCTCGACTATTCCATGTACGTCATTCTCGACCGCGCCCTGCCGTTCATCGGGGATGGTCTTAAACCTGTACAACGCCGCATCGTCTATGCGATGAGCGAGTTAGGGCTTTCAGCCCTTTCAAAGCACAAGAAATCGGCCCGTACGGTGGGTGATGTACTGGGCAAGTTTCATCCTCATGGCGACTCGGCCTGTTACGAAGCCATGGTTTTGATGGCACAGCCGTTCTCTTATCGCTATACGCTGGTTGATGGTCAGGGCAACTGGGGTTCTCCGGATGATCCCAAGTCGTTTGCAGCAATGCGTTATACCGAGTCCAG